>OMIK01000042.1 GCA_900299075.1 Chlorobi bacterium Chlorobi_1 | reverse complement strand
GAACAGGCCGAAACGCTTCATCAGGGCGCGATCCTGTCCTGTATTCGCCGTGACGTCGACGCGGAGCAGTTTCACGCCGGAGAGTTTCGCCACGACCCGCGGGTCACGGAAGGTCGTCTGCTCGAGTTCCTTGCAGGAGACGCACCACTCGGCAGAGAAATCGAGCATAACCGGCCTGTCGGTGCTTTTCAGCTCACGGTCAAGCTCTTCCATGCCGGCGATCCGCTTGAAAAGGAGTTGGCCGGCTTCACCCTTGCTGCCGGAGGAGAGGTGCTGCAAACCGGCAAAGGGCCGCAGCGGGTCTGTCGATCCTGTAGCCGCACCGATCATTTCGACAACACCGATCACCGCGAATACCACACCGACCACGATGAAGCCGGCTGACGGTTTCCGATCGCCCGTATGCAGCTTGAATCGCCCGGCAAACACCGAGGCGAACAGGGCGAGAGCGCCCCAGGCAACCAGCATGGCCTGGGGCGGCATCACGGGTTTGACCATCCATATCGCCACCCCGATGAGGACGAAACCGAACAGGTGCTTCACCCCGGTCATCCAGGGCCCCACCTTGGGGAGCAGGCTTCCTGCCGAAAGGCCGATAAGCAGCAGGGGGACGCTCATCCCCATTGCCATCGAAAACAGTGCCAGCCCCCCGATGACCACATCCCTGGTCTGGCTGATATAGACCAGCGTACCGGCAAGCGGCGCAGCGACACAGGGGCCGACGATCAGCGCGGAGATCGATCCCATCATGAAGACACCAAGATACCTGCCCCGGCTCAGGCCGTCGGAACTTTTCGTCAGACGGCTCTGCAGCGAAGCGGGAACCTGGAGCTGGTACACGTCGAACATGGAGAGTGAAAGCAGGATGAGCAGGATCGAGAACAGTACCAGCACCCAGGGCTTCTGCAGTGATCCTGCAAGCCCCTCGCCGGCAAGGCCGGCCGCTATGCCCAGAACGGTGTAGACCATCGCCAATCCAAGGCTGTATGCCAGGGCGAGCAGAAATCCCTTGCTTCTGGAAACCGCACCTTCGCCGACGATGATCGAAGAGAGTATCGGCACCATGGGAAGCACGCAGGGCGTGAACGAAAGCAGCAGTCCGAAAAGGAGAAAGAGCGCAGAGATTTTAATCAGGCTCCCCCCTTTCAGCGTCTCATGGGCAAGACTCTGTCCATCGCCGGCACCCGGGAGCCCCTCGATGGAGCCGGAACCCTGAACAGGCGCGACACCTGCCGGGACCGCCCCGGCATCAACGGCTTCGCGCAGTTCGCCCGGCTTGCCCGGGACGACCTCGAACACCTTGTCGACCGGAGGATAACAGAGGCCGGCATCCGCGCATCCCTGATAGGAGACACGGATACGGAACGGGGCAGTTGACCGGGTGACGGGGACAACGACATCGAGCTTGCCGTGGTAGACCTCGCTTTTCTCACCGGAAGAGGGGTCGACATGCAGGAGGCCTTTCGGAAGCATCGGCGGAGCAACAACTCCCCCGCCTCCCTGCGCTTCAACCGAGAGGCTCCCACGATAGAGCCTGTAACCGTTGGCGATATCCCAGTGCAGGCCAATGGAGCCGTCGCTCCGGAGTGCCGCGGTGATGCGATAGGCATGTTCCGGCTGAAGGAAGCCCTCGGCAAATGCATTGCCGGATGCCGTCATGGAAAAAAAGATCGCGACCAAGCCGAACAAGAGTCGCATGACCAATGCCATCATCATCTGGAAATCGATTTTAAAACTTTTTTACCCTTGTCCGACCGGGCTTTGTTGAAGAGCAGCGGCCGCCATGCGCGAAGATAAACAAATGTACCGCTTCACGACCAGCCTTGGCAAGCGAAACGGCGGTGATATGGAAAAACCGACAGCAGAACCGGACGATGGGCGGGAAAGAAACTCCCTCCGGTATCGAGGCTTCCTGGCCACAGGTCAGGCATCGATGCGTGAGGGGGGCAAACAAGCGCATGCAGGTTCCACGGATGCTTGGGCGCTGCACTTATTGCTGCATCGCCTGCCTGATGAGCTCCTCAAGCGCCGCCTTGCTCTGACCGCCCTGCACCACCTTGACGACCCGTCCACCCCGGTCCACCACGAAGGTCGTGGGAATGGACTGGATACCCCCCTGCTGATAACGACCGAACTCGGCAATCAGGGCAGGATCCGACATCGCGACAGGGTAGGTGATCCCCTGTTCCCAGAGAAAATCGGGATACATCGAGGCATTGTCCCGGAACGCGATGCCGATGAAGGTGAAACCCGAGGCCTCGTATTTTTTCTGCAGGGCGACCATTTCGGGAAGCTCCTTCCTGCATGGCGGACACCACGACGCGAAAAAGTTGACAATATAGGGGCGACCGGCAAGCTGGTCGCTGGAAAGCATCCTCCCGTCGACGGTTTTTGCCCTGAAGCGCAAGGCCGGAGCCGTCTTCCGGGCAATTGCCCTGTCATTCGGAGGCGCCGCCTGTACGGGGTTCATGAAACCCGTAAACAGCAGGAGCAGGCTTGCCGTGATGATGCGTTTTCCTGATGAAGCCATTGGTACTGATCTCGTCTTGTGATAGCGGAAGGTGCTCATGACAGGTCCATTCCCGGGTTGGTTCCGACGTTCTTCAGGCTGGGGGTATTGAGCTTCCTGACCTCGACATGCCGATGGTCGCGAAGGTATGCGGCGACGGTATCCCAAACCGGTTCGCCGGGAGACTTCGCCCCGACGGTCGCCCAGCCGGCAACACGGTAGTTCCTGGAGGCCTCGATCGTCTCCCCGTTCTCAAGGCGCATCTCGTCGATACGTTGCCCGGAAGGTGCAGACGGATCGATACGGTAGTTCATGCCGCCGACCCTGACCATGTCACCCCCCTGCTGGTAGAAGGGATCCGGGTTGAACAGGTTGTCGGCAACATCCTCCAGGACCTCCTTGATCTGCTGTCCGGTCATCTCCCTGGCATAGGTCTCCGGATAGGTCATGCAGGTCTGTTCGAGAACATGCTCCATGGTGATCGTCTGGCCGGGCAGGATGGTAGTCCCCCAGCGGAATCCGGGAGAAAGGGCTATCTGCGCTTCGTTTCGCTGCCTGAGCGCATCGCAGATAAGCTGGTCGAACGGGCCGTCGAAATTGCCACGCCGATAGAGCAGCGTCCCTGCCGTCGCCAGGGGCTCTTCAAGCTGCTTCAAATAGGGCGCCCTGATACGGTCTATAGCCTGCTGCATGCCTGCATGTGCGGGAAGCTCGTTGGAGAACACGGGCAGAAGACGGTAGCGGTACTCGGACACCCTGCCGCCCGAGAACTTCAGGTCCATCACGCCGAGGAACTTTCCGTTCGAGCCGGCATTGGTCACCAGGGTCCTTCCGCCACGGTTCCTGACCACCAGCGGCTTGGGGACGGCATCATGGGTATGGCCGCCGAAGATCACGTCGATGCCGCTGACCTGACCGGCAAGCTTGACATCGACATCCATGCCGTTATGGGAGACGAGCACCACCGCATCCGCCTTTTCCTTCGCCCGGACCGTGTCGACAAGCTGCTGGAGATCCACCGCGTTGATGCCGAAAGTCCAGTCGGGGATAAAGCGGGACGGATTGGCTATCGGCGTGTACGGGAATGCCTGGCCCACCACGGCGACCCGGTGCCTCCCGAGCGTCTTGATCACATAGGGTTTGAACGCGTGGCCGGTCTGTTCGTCGAAAGCCCTTGCCCCCCCGAAAAGAGCCTCCTCCTTGACCTTGACATTCTGGGCGACAAAATCCCCCCTGAACGCCTGCAGGTTCTTGAGCACCTCCTCGGCAAGATAGGTAAACTCCCAGTGCCCGGTCATGACATCGACCCCGAGCACGTTACTCACCTCGACCATGTCGGCCCCTCTTGTCCAGAATGCGGTTCCCGATCCCTGCCAGGTGTCGCCAGAATCCAGCAACAGTGTCTTTTCACGGCCGAAATCCCCGCGGAGCCGGTCGACCAGCGTCTTGATATGGGCGTACCCTCCAAGCTTGCCGTACCTTTCAGCGGCTGCGCTGAAATTGACGGGTGTGAACGCGTAGGCAAGCTTCGAATCCGGGGCTATGCCGAAATAGTTCATGAAGGCACGTGTCACCAGGTGCGGCGGCCTTCCTGCAGCATCGCCCAGTCCGATATTGACGCTCGGTTCGCGGTAATAGACGGGCAACAACTGGGCATGCGTGTCGGTGAGGTGCATGAGGCGCACATCACCGAAGCGGGCGACATCATAGAGCCCCCCGCTTCGCAGCCCTGCTGAAGCGATGCCGGGAACCAGTCCGGCGGCACCCGCGAACCCGAGGATCCGCAAAAACTCTCGACGTGTTAATTCCATGGTGCATGATCGGTTTTAATTGCCAGGATGGTGGGTAAAAAGCGTGTCCATGGCCTTCGGCGTTATCCGGAGGCCATGGCCCCGATTTACTGCTTGGGGATCATCCTCTTCCAGTTCTTCTCCATGTACTTCGCCTGTGCGACCGCCGAACGCCCCTGCTGGAGGGCAATCGAGGCGAGACGGTCGGACTCCTCTTTCTGCCCCTTGGCGAGCGCGTCTTTGGCCGCAGTGATAATCGTCCCCGTATCTCGCCACTCGTATTTGAGGGCGGCGGCCTCCTTCCTGGCTGCCTCAGCCTGGTCGATCAGGCTGGGGGTCGTTGCCGGTTCGGCGAGCAGGGCTCCTGACGGGAGCAGGAGCAGCAGGCCAAGCATGCTGGTGAGTTTTTTCATCATTCCTCCTTCTTATTTTCTTGAAGCCGGGCCGTTGAACTTCAGGCCATTGCACATCGCCGTCTGGAAAAACTCCAAGTCGCGATACTCCTCGCTCTGTGCCTCCAGAGGCTTGGCGCCGATGTTTTCGTTGCATCCTGCATACCTGCGGTGGAGCGTACCGATCTCGCCCCATTTGAGCCGGAAGACCGGGAAGTGGGTGGTGTGCCCCAGCGCAGGACTGATGATCTCCGAGCGCAGCTGCCGTCCTGCATACTGCAGGTGGCAACCGGCACAGGACATGTTCAGCTGCCCTCGCTTTGCATAGAAGAACTGCTTGCCTTTCAGGTAAGCCTTGTAGGCCGCCGCGCTCCTGACCTGGACATGGATTGCCTGTCCCCTGCTGATGAAGGTCATATAGCCCGATATCTTCGCAAGGTCGCCCTTCATCCCATTGAGCGGTTTCTCGCCATTGGCAACCCGGCAATCGTTGATCGCCATCTCGAGCGTCACCACCTCTCCGCGCTTCTCGTCGAAATAGGGGTAGTTGCCGCGTACCGCGCCACCGTTCGAGAAACAGCTTGCCAGCGACTTTCCATTGGCGAACGGCTTGTTGAACAGCACCTTCCCTTCGTCAATTGCCGGTTCGTAAGGCGGAAACTCTTCAACCTCTTTCCACTGCTGCCTGGCCTGTGGATCGATGGCATAGACGCCATCGGCGAAGTCGTCTTTTTTCACCTGCGGGAACTCCTTGCGGAAAAATGCCTGGAACTTCCGGACATCCGCATCAACCAGTCGCTGGTAATCGACCGCCTGGGCAGGCATCGACGACAACGTCGTAACGATCAGCAACACAATCTGCAGCAGACGCTCTGCAAAAGATCTTTTCATGGCTTGCTCTCCTGTGGATTTTCACATTACATCGCCGCAAAGGCGCTTTCCATAGATTCCGAACCACCCTTGTTGTCGATCCAGTCGATCTTGACGGTATCGCCAACCCTGGCGCCAGAGAACTGGAAAGAGATGTAGGGATCTTTCGACACGCCCGGGCCAAGTTCGGCATGGAATACGGTTTCGCCCTTGAAGGTTGCCGTCATCTCGGTGATGTAGTGGGCCGCGATGACCGCACCGTTCTGATCCTTGGCACGCCCGGTCTCCATGGGATGGTTGACGAGCACCTTGACCGACGCCGTATCGTTCTGGACTACTGCTTTTATTTTCATGTCTTCACTCCGGAATGGGTTTGATGTGTTGATGTTTATCCGCCGCAACCGCCGATGGTCACCTTGACCT
Organism: Chlorobi bacterium Chlorobi_1; assembly: GCA_900299075.1. Classification (GTDB taxonomy): domain Bacteria; phylum Bacteroidota; class Chlorobiia; order Chlorobiales; family Chlorobiaceae; genus Chlorobaculum. The sequence goes on along the minus strand of OMIK01000042.1, from coordinate 2,866 downwards.
CCCGCACGGTTCGATAGAGTTTGTTGCCGGCCCTGGCGATCACCACCATGTTAGAGGTCTTCGCCATCCTGATACGAAGTGAAACATCGGGCTTGGTGCGCGGGAACAGGTCGATCGAGGTGACCAGGGGAGAAAAGTTCACCGGCACGAAAATGCTGATATTGGTTACGCCCGGGATGGTGGTCGACACCGTGACCGGGACGAATGCGCCATTCTCGGCAATCTCCGGGGCCTTTATCTGGATTGCCGACGTATCCTCGATCGGCAGGGCTCCATATTTTGCGGCAATAGCATCATCAAGCTTGTCTGCCATGAAGGCCTTTTCGCTCCACGCAGCAACCGCGCTTCCGGGCAATACCGCCATGACGGCCAGAGAAGCCGCCGATCCGGCAAGCGTTTTACAGAAATCTCGACGGGAAATCCCCATGATAACCTCCTTCAGGTATGAATTAGTCTTCAGGTCCGGTATCCGGCCCTTTGTTGAAATAAATGCTGGAATCAGAGTGAGTAGAGATAGTCGACCACCGCATCGACTTCGCCTTCAGTCAGGATGCCATGCTTGCCGAACGGAGGCATCACGCTGGTCGGATTCTTGAGCGTAGCATCCCATACGTGCTTGCGCAGCACGGCACGATCGGGGTAACGCTCCTTCATCTGGCTCAGCGGGGGGCCGAAATTCCCGGGATCCGGGCCATTCCCCATCATGTGGCAGGCGAGGCAGTTGCCTTTGTTCATGTCGAAGGCGACCTCCTTGCCCTTCTTGAGATCCGGAGGCAGGGGGTTATCTGCCGCATTCGCGAATGTCGGCAACAGGAACACGCCGACTATCGCGAATAAACCTGAACGCTTCATATTCATCCCAGTTTTGTGTTGTTGTAAAATGATCCGCAGACATAGCCGCCCGATCCTCAGGAAACCCGCCCTGCTCCCGTGTCCCGCAGCGACCGGGGTCACCGCCAGGTATCACGGGTAATCTGCTGGTACCAGAGCTCCGCATGGCTTGCCTCGGCTTCAAGCTGGGCCGTCGTGGCATCCATCGGCGTCATGTAGCTGTCGCCGGCATGATCCACGAACCCTTTCGATGTCCTTGTAAAGCCGGCTTTAACCGAGACCGCGTATCCCGGAGCGATGAGGCTGTAGCAAAGGCTTGAGAGCGGAAAGTCGGCGGCTGTCTTTCCGCCAAGCGAGGCGGCAATGACCGCCGCCACGATTCGCCCCTGGGCATGGGCAGCCGTACCGGATTTCGGCATCGGATTCCCCTGAACGGCATCGCCGATAACATGTATTCCCTCGTGCCGGGTGGACTCGAAGGTCAGGGGATTGACCGGACACCATCCTGAAAGATCAGCCAGGCCTGAGTCCAGGGCGATACGTCCAGCACGCTGCGGAGGTATCACATTGATCACCCCGCCCTTTTCATCACCGAACTCGGTGGAGACGGTCATCGTTGCCGCATCGACCTTTTCCACCTTCCCACCGCCCGATCCTGAACGCCATTCGATCATGCCGGGGTATCGTCGCTCCCACCCCTGCATGAAAAGATCCTGCTTGGTAAATCCATCCTTGGCATCGAGTATGATCACCTTCGACTTCGGCTTTGCGCCCTTGAGGTACATGGCAATCATGCCTGCCCGCTCGTAGGGGGCGGCCGGGCAACGGAACTGGTTCTGGGGAGCACAGACAAGAACGTTTGCACCGTCAGGAAGAGCAAGAAGCTGGCGCCTGAGAAGCTCGGTCTGCGTTCCGGCCTCGTAAGCGTGAGGCATCGGTCCCATGGCAACCTTTTCGCTGTAACCCGGGATGGCATCCCAAAGGAAATCGATACCGGGCGACACCACCAGGCGATCGTAGCCAATACTGGCCCCCCTGCCGAGCCTTACCCTGCGCAAGCGAGGGTCGATCGAAACTGCACGGTCGCAGATGACCTTCACCCCGCAACGTTTTGCAAGCTGCTGGTAATCATGGGAGATGTCCGCCATGCTTTTCAGGCCGCCGAGCACCCAGTTGCTCATCGGGCAGGTGTGAAAAACAGCCTTCGGCTCGATCAGGGTCACCTCGATGGAGGGGTCATAGATCCGGAGGAACTTGGCCGCGGCAGCTCCGCCGAATCCCCCGCCGATCACCACGACGCGCTTGGCCCGGGATGCGAACGCTGTCGGGAACGGCATCCCGGAAAGCCCCAGCTCGAGGCCGGCAACACCTGCAAGGCAAAGTTTCGTGAACTCCCTGCGGGATATCTGTCGTGACATGTTCTTCAGAAGAATAAGATTGACGATTCGGCAACAGCACACGGGCCGCAGCTGCGAGTGCGGAGTTCCCATCCCTGTCGGGCTGTTCATCAGGGCGGAATATTTCCCGAGATCCTTCCGGCCGATTTCGAGGTACGCAGATTCCCAACGGAGCTGATCCAGTGTTCCGGAGTCGCCCTGTTGTCGATCAGTATGTGTGATGGATTCAAATGAAAAACCGCGGCATATGGGGGCAGTTTTTCTGTCTTGGCGACAAGAATATCGCCTACATAACTATATAGCGATATTATGATTCAGATGCAATACAGCTTGCGGAAAAAAAAGTAAAAACAGGGCGTTCACGGGTTGCCCATGACGGAATCGGGCATCACGGGCACCAGATCGCAACCCGTCAATCCTGGTCCGGGGAGAGGGGAAAAAAGAACCCGCCGGGCGGCGGGTTCCACATCGATCAGGCAGGATCGGCAGTTACTTGGCGAGTTTCACACTCACGGTGGCGGTGCCTCCGTCGGTGACGGTCACCATGGTCTTGCCGGACTCCTTCAGCTTCTCGCTCCATGCGGCAACCTCATAGGTGCCTGCAGGGACGCCGGAGATGGTGAACTTGCCGTTGGCGT
>OMIK01000041.1 GCA_900299075.1 Chlorobi bacterium Chlorobi_1 | reverse complement strand
CCCGAAACAGCTCCCCGCCCTTTTTCACGCGCAGCCCCTCGTCCCCGCCGAGCACCACGATCACATCGCATTTCCGGGGTTCGGAAGCGTGGCTGGAGACCATGACCCCCAGGGCAAGGTACAGCGTCGCACAGAGCGATGCCGCGACGACAGCAAACAGGATGATGAGCTTGAACAGGGATTTCATTGCACTGGGAGGCATTTATGGGGTCAGGGCGCTCAGGTTGTCCGGGAAAGACGCCAGGTTCGGGAACCCCTTTCCCGCCCTCCGGCCAGAGGGTATGATGCACACTCCCGGCGAAATATGCAACTCCAATCGTCGTAAATGGGAAAAGCGCGAATTAATAAAGCCGTGTACATATTTTCCGCAATCAGTTACGGCGAAAAACCAGTATTTTTGTAAAAAGAGCAGTTCACGCCTCATTTTGAGATATGGGTCGAAAGGCATCGGAACCGGTCTGCCGGGCGGCATCCCCTGAAACCAGGCATGTGGTGATCGTCGGTGGCGGGTTTGCAGGTATCAACGCCGCCAAGGCGCTGGGCAACCGCAAGGGGGTGCGCGTGACCCTTATCGACAGGAACAACTACCACCTGTTCCAGCCCTTGCTCTACCAGGTGGCCATGGCTGCCCTGAACGGGGGGGAGATCTCCTATCCCCTCCGCAAGATGCTCTCGATGTACCGGAACATCACCATCTACAAGGGGTGTGTCGAGAATGTGGATGCCGAGAACCGGAAGGTGCTGACCGATTTCGGGGAGATCGGGTACGACTACCTCGTGCTCGCCTGCGGAGCGAAGCACCACTACTTCGGCCACAACGAATGGGAGAGCTTCGCCCCGGGCCTGAAGACCATCGGGCAGGCCTCCGAGATACGGCGCCGCGTCATGGAGGCCTATGAGCGTGCCGAACGGACGCAGGATCCCGTGGAGCAGAAGAAGCTCCTCTCCTTCGTGATCGTCGGCGGCGGGCCGACGGGCGTCGAGCTTGCCGGGTCGATCGGCGAAATGAGCCGGTACTACCTGTCGAAATACTACAAGAACATCGATCCGCGCCAGACCAGGATATTCATCGTCCATTCCGGCAAACGGATCCTCAACACCTTCTCCCCGGAACTCTCGAGCCGGGCGGCCCGCGCCCTCGAGCAGCTCGGCGTCCAGATCTGGACCTCGAGCAGGGTCTCCGGGATAGACGCGAGCGGGGTACAGATCGGGCCCGAACATATCGAAGCTGAAACGGTGCTCTGGGCTGCCGGAGTCCGCGCGACCAGCATCGGGAAAACCATGGGTTTCGAGACCGATGCGAGCAACCGGATCGTGGTCGATGATGCGCTGTCGGTGAAAGGCCATCCCGAAATCTTCTGTGGTGGCGACCAGGCCCGTTTCGAGCTTGCCGGGGGGGAGGCGCTTCCGGGGCTCGCTTCGGTTGCGCTCCAGGAGGGCAGGGCGATCGGAAGGAACATCCTGCGGGACATCGAAGGGAGTCCCAGGCAGCCCTTCGCCTACCTGGACAAGGGACAGATGGCGACCATCGGCAAGAACATGGCGATCGTCGAAAAAGGGCGGCTGCGGCTGTCCGGCTTCCCGGCCTGGCTCGTCTGGCTCCTGGTCCACATCTACTTCCTGAGCGGGTTCAAGCACCGGTTCTTCGTGCTGCTCCAGTGGGGGTGGTCCTACTTCACTTTCGGCCATGCGGCAAGGATCATCAACAGGGAGTGGCGCTTCTACCCGGAGAACCCGGATGGGCCATGAAACCCCGCACGGATCGATGTTTCGGGGAGCCATGAAAAAAGCCGGCATGCAACACGCACAGCCGGCTGTATGCTTTTTGCCCGAATATGGGGCTCAGGAGGGGTTGGTGCCGTCGCCGAAGCTTTCGAAGAGCTGCCCCGCCTTCTCGTCGCTGAAGTCGAGCACCCGCACGCCCGTCGCGAAGCGCTTGTCATAGTAGCTGTCGTTCAGGTTTGTCCGGGTGATGCCTTTCGAAAGGGAGGAGTGGACGAAGGAGTTGTTGCCGACGAAGATCCCTACATGGCCGATCCGGTTCCCGCCGTTGATGAAGAATACCAGGTCGCCCGGTTTCAGCTCGTTACGCCCGACCTTGATGCCGAGGGTGGCCATCTCCCTGGAGGAGCGGGGAAGCTGCATGTTGAACACCTTGCTGAACATGAACTGCACGAATCCCGAGCAGTCGAATCCGGCAGGGGTCGTACCGCCGAAACGGTAGTGGATGCCGAAGTAGTGGCTGACGTCCGAGAAGAGCTCGCCGAGTTTGTTCGAGGGGGTTTCCGTATGCATGGAGACGATCTGCGTTTCGGGGCTGACCGCTTCCTGTTCGAAGGCTATGGCAGGGCTGTCGGTGTAGATGAGGGATGCGGAAAGCGTGCCGAAAAGGAGTATCGGCCTAAGGTGACGGATTATGGTCCGGGGCTCGTGCTGTCGTCGCATTGGCAACTTTCGTTTGTCTGCTTCTGTGCAGCATTGCTCCCAATGGCGAAGCATCGGGGGGGATAAAACTGAATAACCAAATAAGCACACTTTCCCCTGAATTCCAAACTCAGGGCTCCGAACGCCTTCGTTTTTTCATGCTGCGCTTGAGCGGCAGCGAACTTTTTTTCAGGAAACCGCCGAGCTCCCTTCCGATTTTCTGTACGGCCGACCTGCTGAAAGAGAACGGGATGGCCACGATATCGACATAGCCCTCATCCTTGTCCCGCGGCTCGTACTGGGCGGGGTAGACCATGATCTTGCTGACATTGTTGAACTGCTCTTCGAGCCTCTCGGGGAGCTGTTCGAACAGGCTCCTGTAGGAGACGGAGTCGGGGCGTGAGGAGACGAAAACAAGAAGGTCCTCTTCCCTGACATGGGCGCTCCCGGCCGAAAGCCCCTCCCACTCCCTGAAGTTGCGGTAGGACTCGAAACCGAAGTGCACACCGGACTGGATATCCCTGAGCACGTCGATGATGGCGGAGCGGCTCCTTTTTTCGCAGTGGCAGACGACGGGAATGCTAAGTTCGCGGGCCATGCGTGAAACCTTCACCACCCATTGTGCGAACCCCTTCTCCTTCTCGGCGAACGGAGGGCAGGCCACGACGATGCGCCGATGCATCGCGAGTGGACGGCTGAAGTGGCAGATGAAGGTGGTCTTGCTGGTGCAGGCGACGATATTTTCGGCCGTATCGTGGATCATGCGGCCGATGAAGCCGCGGCGGTGCGGCCAGCCGTAGACGATGATGTCCGACATCAGCTCCTTGGCGCTGCGTCCGACTCCACTGCAGACGTTGTAGTCGATGGTCGCGATGACGTTGAGCCGGGCGTCGAACGCCGCGGCATGCCTCACCATCGGCTCCAGTTCGATGCGGGCCCGCTGGACGTTCAGTTCCGCCTGTTCGTCGTTCGGCACGACCGTCAGCACGGTCAGGGGGTTGGGCGAGCGCTTCTCCTTGATCATGATCGCCAGCTCGAGGAGTTTTTCCGACCACTGCACGTCGGTGACCGGCAGGAGTATCCGTTCGTTCGAGAGCCCCCCGTCGGCCGGTTCCCCAAGCGTTTCAGGCGTACTGGACCGGACGATCCGTTTCGAGGTCCGTTCGGTGACCAAGGAGGCGACGATGCAGGTGACCAGGATCAGCACGATGGTGCCGTTCAGGATGTTCAGGTCGAGGATGCGGGCCTGGTAACCCACCAGGATAACCGCGATGGTTGCGGCGGCATGCGAGCTGCTCAGGCCGAAGATCAGCTGGCGCTGGTCTGCCGAATAGCGGAACAGTTGCTGGGTGGCGAATGCGGCGATCCACTTTCCCAGAAGGGCGACTATGGTCAACGTGACGGCGATCATCATGGCCATCGGGCCGTTGAAGAGCACCCGCACATCGACGAGCATGCCGACGCTGATGAGGAAGAAGGGGATGAACAGGGCGTTGCCGATGAACTCGATCCGGTTCATGAGGGCCGATGAGTTCGGGATGAGAGGGTTGAGGGCAAGGCCGGCCGCAAAGGCGCCGACGATCGGCTCTATTCCCGCCAGCTTCGACAGGAAGGCGGAGAAGAAGACCACCGCCAGCACGAAGATGTAGTGGGAGTGCTTTTCATTCTCGAGGTTGTGGAAGAACCAGCGCGCCACCGCAGGGATCAGCAGGAAGACGATGGCGATGAAGACCACGAGGGAGAACGCGAGCCGCAGCAGGAACTCCTGGGTGACCGCGCCCTGGCGGTGGCCGAGGATGACCGCGAGGATGACCAGGACAGCCGTATCGGTCAGGATGGTGCCGCCGACCGTTACGGCGACCGCCTGGTTCTTCGACACCCCCATGCGGCTGACGATCGGGTAGGCGACCAGGGTATGCGTGGCGAACATGCTGGCCGTGAGGAAACTCGCGGCGACATCGTAGCCGAGCAGGTACCTGCAGACCGGAAAACCGATGGCGATCGGCAGGGAGAAGGTCAGTATGCCGAACAGGATGCTTTTATGCCGATACTTCCTGAACTCGTTCACGTCAAGCTCCAGGCCGGCGATGAACATGATATAGAGGAGCCCGATGGTCGAGAAGAGCTCGACGGCCGAGCTCTTCTCCAGCAGGTTGAGGCTGTGTGGCCCGATGAGCACCCCTGAAAGGATAAGCCCGACCGTGCCGGGGATATTGATGCGCTTGAGGAGGATCGGCGAGAGGAGGATGATAAACAGGACGAGCGAGAAGACCAGTACGGGATTGGTCAGCGGCAGGTGGAACTCCCTGAGTAGCTGCTCTTGGTACGATTCCATACGCTCCGGATGCTCCTGCGGATGAGGCGGTTCGTTGCCGGCTTGTGGTGCCGCCTGTTACGAATCTTTACAATTTACACATTTCGACGCTGCAAGGAAAGGCGCATCGCCCGTCAGCAGGCGGGTCACCATCTTCCCTGACAAGGGCGGCGGATGGCCGGCGTTTGAACAACCTGCGGAATATCAATATTTTGACCTGATAAACGTTATTGCCTGAACATCGATATTTTCATGATGGAAGCTCGAGTCGTGGGGAAAGGCTCCCTGGGTGTGGTGGTGACCGGCGGCACGTCGGGCATCGGCCTGGCCATGGCAAGGGAGTTCCTCTCGGCCGGCGACCGCGTGGTCATCTGCGGCCGTGACCGCGGACGGCTCGATTCGGCCCTCGACCGGCTTTCCCGCGACGTTCCGGCAGGAGAGCTCTACGGCACCATCTGCGATGTGTCGGCGCCTGGAGCAGTCGCGCATCTTGCCGCATTCGCCTCGTCGAAGCTCGGTATCGTCGACCGCTGGATCAACAACGCGGGCAGCGCCGGGTTGATGAAACGCCCCCTCTGGGAGCTCGACCTGCCGGATATCGACGAGGTGTGCCGGACCAACCTTGCCGGAAGCATGCTGCTCTGCGCGGAGGCGCTCAGGCTCATGCGCAGGCAGCCGGCGCATGGCGGCCCGCCCTGCTACCATATCTACAACATGGGCTTCTCGGCCGCAGGAGCCCGCTCCTCGCCGACGGCGGTGCCGCACCGGGCATCGAAGCTGGGCGTTGCCTACACGACCGCCTTCATCCGGGAGGAACTCGCCCGTTCCGGCTCCGGATCGGTCGCCGTGCACGAGCTGAGCCCCGGGCTCGTGCTCACCGACCTGCTGCTGCGGGACACCGGTCCCCGTGAGCGGAGGATCTTCAACGCGATCGCGGAGAGGCCGGAAACGGTGGCGGCCGGGCTCGTATCACGGATACGGATCGACACGGGCAGGGGCGGCACGCTCCGCTTCAGGCCGCTGCCGTTGACGATCGTGAGGGCTCTGGCCTCCTACTTCGGGTATGGCCGGGGCCGCTTCTTCGACGACCGGGGGGAGTGGACGGGGTAGGGAACAGAATTCCCCGCCTGCTGGTTGTTTGATTTGCCCTGTGGAGTACCTCTTCGAACCCATGCAGTAGCAACATGAACGCAAACCATACCGGGAGGACGGGATGAAAGGGAACCAGAAGATCATCGACAAGCTCAACGACCTGCTCGCCGACGAGCTGACAGCCATCAACCAGTATATGGTCCACTCCGAGATGTGCGACAACTGGGGATACGAAAAGCTGCACAAGGCGGATGAGAAGCGCGCCATCGACGAGATGAGGCACGCGGAGAAGCTGATAGCCAGGCTCCTCTTCCTCGAAGGCACGCCGATCGTCAGCAAGCTCAACAGGATCAATATCGGCGCCGCGGTCGAGGCGCAGCACCGGAACGACCACGTAGCCGAGAGCGACGCCATCGCCTCCTACAACGACGGCATCCGCATGGCCGTCGAAGTCGGCGACAACGGCACCAGGGAGCTGCTCGAATCGATCCTCAGGGAGGAGGAGGCCCATATCGACTGGATCGAGGCCCAGCTCGACCAGATCGACCAGATGGGCGTGCAGAACTACCTCGTCGAGCAGCTCGGCTGACCGGTCGGGCAACAGTTCGGAAGAGATAAAGAAAAAACCGCCGTTGCCGGCGGTTTTTTCGTGTCGGACCCCAAGAAGGGGATCAGAAGATCATGGCTGTCGCCCTTGAAGCCTGGGATATGAAACGGTCGATCCAGTCAGGACCGGAGTGCATCTCGGCCAGGGCGATGGCGATATGTTTCGGCTCCACGTCCATGTCACGGTTGCGGCCGAGGCCCTGGACGCACGAAGGGCAGTTGGTCAGGATGGTCGCCGACGGCGCGTTGCCCATGCACTCCGTAAGCGCCTCCCGCTTGCGCTGGAGCATCGAATCGGTGATGTCCGGGCGCGACAGCGAGAGGGTCCCCGCCTCGGAACAGCAGTGCGGGACCTCGTCGACCTTGCCGAATCCGCCGATGTCGCGGAGCAGGTCGCGCGCCTTGCCCGACAGCGAGTCGTGGCACGGCGCGTGGTAGAGGTGCCGGCAGCCCTCGCCGCCGGCGGCGCGCAGCCCTTTCTCGTAGGCGTACCTGGAGACGTCGACGATCCGGTCGCCGAAGAGCTTTTCCGCCTCCATGTTTTCGAGCCCCTCGCGGCAGGTGCCGCAGGAGAT
>OMIK01000040.1 GCA_900299075.1 Chlorobi bacterium Chlorobi_1 | reverse complement strand
CCCTCCGCTTTGGAACCGAAGACCGTGGTGATATAGGGGGCATAGGTTTCGATATCGGGGGTCATCACGACGATATCCCTCGGAGTGAGGCCGGAAACCGTGGCGAGCAGGTCGAGAAGGTTGTCGTGCAGCACCTCGACCTCCCTCAGGGGGCTGTGGCAGGAACTGACCCTGACCGAGCGGTCTTCGGGATCGATCGGCAAGCGCCCCTCTTCCATGCAGCCGGTGCCCGACAGGTTGAGCATGTCGCTCTGCAGGGCATGCAGCAGGGTGCCATCCCCTGGATCGACATACAGCTCCCCGTCCCCTTCCGAAAGATCCGGGATGTCGAGCACCATCTCAAAGAAATACCGTCCGCTCCTGCCCAGCGACGCCAGGAGCGGATTGCCTTCGGTGCGGAGCAGCCGTTCCTCCGGCAGCATACCGGCAAGGGCTTTCCGGGAGACGATATCCCCCCAGTACTCCCTTGTGGGGCTGAGCAGGAACAGGTTCACCTCGATCGACCTTGAGACCGCTGACAGCATCTCGAGGTGGAAGGGTGGCAGGTAGGAGATGCCGAAAAGCGAAACCCTTTCCGGGAAAAGCCCCGGCCTGGCAGCCTCGGGCAACCGGCTGCAGAACTCCGCCTTGAGGGTGCCTCGATGCAGGCCCGCAGCCTCCGAGACAAGAGCCTGCCAGAGCACGGGCTGCCACCCTTCGGAAGGATCGCCGACATCCTGCTCCCATCCGGCAAGCATCTCCGGCCTGAAGATGGTGTACTGGTCGAAGGTGTCGGCGATCCTTCCTGCAAGCTGGAAACGCTTCAGGCCGTAAGGGTCATCGGAAAGGTAGGAGCGGATGGGGGCGAAGGAGCGATTTTCGGCCATGAGGGGCAGGAGCCGCATGACCGACCAGCGCATCGAATCCTTCGAAAACGGCCTGGAATCGGCACCCGCAAGGCCAAGCATGCCGAACAGCCCTGAAACGAAGGAGTTCGGAAAAGGGAAATAGCCGTTGGCCCAGATGCCGGAACGGACGGCGAGCTGCATCGACAGCCAACGCTGCATGCCCCGGCTCTGCACGACGACCACTTCGGGTGTAAACGGGGACGCGAGCGGCCGCTCCGCCACCAGCTCCGCAAAAGCCGAAGCGAGCGATTCCATCCTGTTGCTTGTGTAGAGCTTGAACGGCATGAACAGTGTCCGGGATTAGAGGCCTGCCGCAACGTCTGGGCATGTTTCAACGTTAACGAATTCAATCATTTGGAGCAACAGGTGACCCGCTGTTCGCAGCTATGGAGCGGACCGGAAAAAATCTTACCTTGATTTTCAGGAGACGTGTGAACCGCGTTCCGATCATAGCACTTCAACCAAATCTGACTATACAACCATGGATAGCAAGAATATTGTTCTCGATACCCTCAGAAAGGCCGGAGAAGCGCTCAGCGCAGGCCAGATCGCCGACAGGAGCGGGCTTGACCGCAAAGAGGTAGACAAGGCCATGAAAACGCTGAAGGAGGAAGGCGAGATCGTCTCCCCGAAGCGATGCTACTGGGAACCGAAGGCCTGACCCGAACGCCAAGGCAGGGCATGCGCAACCCGCATGCCTGCTGGGCGCCGTCGAGCTCTTCGACCCGGAAGAATTCCTGCCGTATACCGCTGCAATCTTCTTATCTTGAGCCTTGTCACCCGCAAGCCAATCAACGCTCATTTTCCCTCTATGATCAACGCTGAAAAGCCGATACATCCCCTCTCCCAGGACGAGCTTACCGAGCTTGAAACCTTTCTCGCTTCGGACGAAACCCCCGAAGACTGCATGTCTTCACTCGAAATGATCGACGGCTACATGACTGCCCTGGTCATCGGCCCCGAAACCGTCTCCGGCGAAACCTGGATCCCCTACCTGCTCAATCCGGAAAAACAGAGTAAGGAGGTGTTCGCCAACCCTGCCACTGAGGAGCGGATCACCGGGTTTCTCGACCGGCACATCGGCGCTATCGCCGACCAGTTCGGCAACGATCCCGAAGCGTTCCTGCCGCTCTACGAGATGTTCAGCTACGGTTCTGATGAGGAGCGTGAGCTCGCGATCGAGGAGTGGGCGCTGGGGTTCATCCTCGGCATGGAGCTTTGCCACGAGGCATGGCAGCCGCTCTTCGCCAACGAGGAGAGCGCCATGATGGCCGGCCCTGTTTTCGTCCTCGGCAAGATCACCGACGATTACGAAACCCTGAGCCAGGAAGAGCGGGACGAACTTGCCGGCATGCTCGACGAATCGGCCGTCAGGATGTTCCGTTTCTGGCATCTGGCCCAATAAAACCGCAAGAACTGATCCGTCAGGAAAAAGAGAGCCGGGGCATGCTACCCCGGCTTTTTCCGTTTCATTGCCCCTCTCCCCTGACAGCCATGCGGATCTGCCGGGACAGGTCGTCCATCATGGCATACCGGCGCTGGTAGAGCGCCCGCTTCTTCGACTTGATCTCGCCGCTTTCCCTCCTCTCCTGGTTAACCGGCAGCCGGAACCAGCCGTCATCGCCGGCGACGCCATCGGCCTCTTCCCAGACAGTATCGTAGTTGAAGCTGATCCGGTGGACTGAGGGAAGGTGGATCAGGTGCTTCTTCCTGTAGGGATGTATGCAGTTGCCCGAGCCCATGAGTGCGACTACGTTGATCTCCATTGCAGCAATGATCTCGCGCATCGCGAAAATCATCAAGGATGTCGGCCGAAGGCCATTCATTGCCTTGGTGATCGCTTTGATCTCCTCCCGGTTATCGCCTCCGCCCCCCTGGATGCAGCCGATATAACAATTAAATGCCCCGTTGGCGAGATGCTCGAACGAGAAGGTCATCTTGAGGATATCGTGGTCGGGACCATAGCTCCGCAACACAACCATGAGCTCCCCCTCCTTGCTGGTCGAGTGGTGGCAATCGCAGAGAACAATGCCTAATCGAGACAACCCTTCGGCTTGGTAACTGGCCAAGGACCTGCCGCCCGGCGTAAGGAGTGTGTCCCATAACAAAGGATACCGGCGGATCAGTTCGTAGGTGTCCCAGATGACCTTTTTCCTGCGCCCGAAACCCCAATCCACCGCCAGGTAAGTGCGCATGGGCTTGAACGTAAGAACCGGCATTTTTTCAAGAAGTGGGCGTATCCAGTCGGTTGCAGCCAACTGGGCGAACCATTCGGCAGAATCGGGAGCTGACAATAGTGAGATAATAGAAAAACGGAGCTTGTTTTTCCAGAGGAAAAGGAATGGCTGTTCCTTGTAAATAGCCTGGGAAAGTACCCAGGCTTTCAAGAACGCCTTGAATTTCAAACGGTGCATCTGGGGGAAGTTATACGATCCCGAT
>OMIK01000039.1 GCA_900299075.1 Chlorobi bacterium Chlorobi_1 | reverse complement strand
TTCCAAGGGCAGTATATTTTCTGATACAAAAAGTTTAGCAAGAGGTGCGGCAAATAAGTTTGTGGATAAAGCTATTGATGATGCTGTTGTGAGGCATAAATAATTCTTTTTATGGAAGAGTGTGTGGTTGATATTGTTTGACAGGTGACATTTCTTGACGGAGATAGTTGATAGAAACAACAAGAGCCCATCCCTTGGTTATCGAGGGATGGGCTCTCGTGCTTACAGTAGCGATAGGCTATAGGTTTTCTGTCCTACTCCCACTCAATTGTGGCCGGAGGCTTGGAGGAGATGTCGTAGGCGACGCGGTTGACGCCGCGGACCTCGTTGATGATGCGGTTGGAGACGCGGCCGAGGAAGTCGTGCGGGAGGTGGGCCCAGTCGGCGGTCATGCCGTCGGTGGACTCGACCGCGCGGAGCGCGAGCACGTTCTCGTAGGTGCGCTTGTCGCCCATGACGCCGACCGACTGCACCGGCAGGAGCACCGAGAATGCCTGCCACACCTTCTGGTAGAGTCCGGTGGACTTGAGCTCGTCGATATAGATCTCGTCGGCTTCGCGCAGCACGTCGAGGCGCTCCCTGGTCAGCGAGCCGAGCACGCGGACGGCGAGGCCGGGGCCGGGGAAGGGGTGGCGCATGAGGATCTCCTCGGCGATGCCGAGCTCGCGGCCGACAGCGCGCACCTCGTCCTTGAAGAGCTCGCGGAGGGGCTCGATGAGTTTCAGCTTCATGCGTTTGGGCAGGCCGCCGACGTTGTGGTGCGACTTGATGGTCTCGGACGGGCCCTTGACGCTGACGCTCTCGATGACGTCGGGGTAGAGGGTGCCCTGGACGAGGAACTTCTCCTCGTGGATGTTCTCCTCGAAGACCTTGATGAAGGTGCGCCCGATGATCTTGCGCTTCTTCTCGGGGGAGGCGACCCCTTTCAGGCGGCTGAGGAAGAGGTCGGAGGCGTCGGCGAGGGTGACCTTGAGCCCGAGCGGCTTGAGGAACTCCATCACCTTCTTCGCCTCGTTCTTGCGCAGGAGGCCGTTGTCGACGAAGACGCAGTGGAGCTGCTTGCCGATGGCCCTGCTGACCAGCACCGCGGCCACGGTGGAGTCGACGCCGCCGCTGATGCCGCAGATGACGGTCGATTTGCCGGCCTGCCTGCGGATCTCCTCGATCTGGTGCTCGATGAAGCTCTTGGGCGACCAGTCGGGCCTGATGCCGGCGATATCGATGAGGAAGTTCGAGAGGAGCTGCTTGCCGTAGAGGGAGTGCTGCACCTCGGGGTGGAACTGGAGTCCGTAGACCTTCTGCGCGGCATTGCTGCCGAAGCTTTCGATGGCGCACATCTCGGCGTTTTCGGTGCTGGCCGTCACGCGGAACCCTTCGGGCATGCGGGTGACCTTGTCGCCGTGGCTCATCCAGACGTCCGAGTCGGGGATGTCGCGGAAGAGCATGCTCTCGCTGCTTCCCTCGTGGCTGACGACCATCTTCGCCCTGCCGAACTCCTGCTTCGAGGAGCTCTCCACCTTGCCGCCGAAGTGCTTGGCGATCGCCTGAAGCCCGTAGCAGATGCCGAGCACGGGCACGCCGAGGTTGAACACTTCGGGGTCTGGCATGAATGCCGATTCGTCGTAGACGCTGTTCGGACCGCCCGAGAGGATGATCGCCCTGGGCTGGTGCTCCCGGATGGCGTCGGCTTTCGTGTGGTAGGGGAGGATTTCGGAGTAGATGCCGATCTCACGGATGCGCCGCGCGATGAGCTGGGTGTACTGCGAACCGAAGTCGAGGACGATGACCGATTGGAGCGATGTAGCCATGATGGTGCGTTGATCAGTAATGAGGTTGTTTATATCTGTCCCTGGGGCGCGGCCGCGGGGGCTGCTTTCGGCGCCGGTGAGGGCGGAGCCTCCTGCGGCACGGAGGTGGTGTCGCGCAGGGATGCCCCGCTGCTTATGGACTGCAGGCGGCCGCCGAACTCCCCGGCCTGTATCCTGGCGTAGGCTTTCGGGGTGTAGTATTCGACGTAGACGCTGTTGCTGAAGATGTCCGACGGGGCGCTGGAGCCTCCGGACATGGGTACCGCGACGATGTTGTCGGGCATCGGGAAGTAGCGGTTCTCGAGCCCGAGGGTCGGGTCTGCGTAGCACTTCTTCATGAAGTAGGCCCAGATCGGCATGGATGCGCGGGCGCCCTGGCCGTACTCCATCGAGGTGAAGTGGATGCGTTCGTCGTCGAACCCGGTCCAGACGACCGCGACGAGCTGCGGGGTTAGGCCGGCGAACCAGGCGTCCCTCATGCTCTGCGTGGTGCCGGTCTTGCCGGCCGCCTCGACGTCGAATCCGTACCGGGCCCTGAGGGCGACGGCGGTGCCGCGGTCGACCACCCCCTTGAGCATGGAGACCATGACGTAGTTGGTCGTGGGGTCGATGGCGAAGCGGCTGTTCGGCGAAGTTTCAGCGATCACCCGGCCGTTCTTGTCCTGGACCTTCAGGATCGAGACCGGCTCGTTCCAGGTGCCGTTGTTGGCGAAGGTGGCGTAGGCGCCGCAGAGTTCGAGCGGCGAGACCTCGGAGGTACCGAGGGCGATCGAGAGGTTCGGCTGCATCTGCGAGGAGATGCCCATGCGCCGGGCGTAGTCGATGATCTCCGAGGGGCTCAGGAACTCGTAGGCGAGGCGGATGGTGACCTGGTTGAGCGAACGGGCGATGGCGTCGCGGAGCGAGGTCATGCCGCCTGATGAGCCGTCGGAGTTGCGTGGCGACCAGACGCCGCCGTTGGCGCTCCTCAGGGAGATCGGCTGGTTCAGGATCGTGAAGTTCGACGGGATCCCCTTGTCGATGGCCGCCGTGTAGACGAAGGGCTTGAAGGTCGAGCCGGGTTGGCGGCGCGCCTGCCAGACGTGGTCGAACTGGTAGCGGTAGTCGTCGGGCCCGATGCTGCTGCCGCCCACCCACGCCTTGACGTGGCCGTTGGCCGGGTTGATGGCGACGAGAGCCACCTGGATCCTGGTCTTCTCCCTGAGCAGGTTGTTCAGCCAGGGGAGGTCGGCCTTCAGGGTGGCGAGTGCCTGGCTTTCGCTGCTGCCGTCCTCGATCATCTCCTTGAAGCGCGGGCTCTCCTTGATCATCTGCAGCTTCAGGGGCTCAGGCCACCTCCAGCTGCGGTCGAAGTCCGCCTGGATGGTGGCGAGGTGCTGGGCGACCGCCTCCTGCGCATACCTCTGCATGCGGCTGTCGAGGGTGGTCTGGATGGTCAGGCCGTCCTTGTAGACGTTGACGTCGTCGAGCATCGACGTCGGCTTGATGGTCTGGCGGATGTACTCGGTGAAATATGGCGCGAGCCCATGGCGCGTGATCGGCGTGTATTGGAGGACGATCGGCGTGTTCATCGACTTCACGGCCTGGGCGTGGGTGATGAAGCGCTCCTTCTCCATCAGGGAGATGATCAGGTTCCTTCGCCGTAGCGAGGAGGCCGGGTCCTTGGAGGGGTCGTAGGCGGTCGGGTTCTTCAGGGTGGCGATCAGGGTCGCGCTTTCGGCGATGGTCAGCTGGCTGGCCGGCTTGGCGAAGTAGGTCCGCGATGCGGCTTCGATGCCGTAGGCGCCGGATCCGAAGTAGACCGTGTTGAGGTAAAGGGCGAGGATCTCGTCCTTGGTATAGGTCTTCTCGAGCTGGATGGCCATGATGAGCTCCTTGGCCTTCCTGGCCACGGTCCGCTCCTGGGTGAGGAAGAGGTTCTTGGCCAGCTGCTGGGTGATGGTGCTCGCGCCGTGCCAGCGGGTCCGCCCCTTGATGATGTTCTCCCCCATCGCCAGGAAGAGGCGCCTGACGTCCACGCCCCAGTGGTCGTAGAAGGCTACGTCCTCGGTGGCGATGAGGGCCGCGGTGGCCGCCCTGGAGATCGACTTGAGGGGGACGAAGGTCCTGTTTTTCAGGAAGAACTTGTGCAGCAGTACGCCGTCTTCCGAATAGACCAGGGAGGCGAGCTCCGGGCTCGGGTTTTCGATGTCCTGCACGCTCGGCATGCCTTTGAACATGCCGACGCCGAAGACGGCTCCGCCGCCGAGGAGCAGCACGGCGAGGATGGCGGCGATTTTCAGTAGACCCTTCTTGCTGTTCTGTATCACGTTGTACGTCGTTCGTTGATGTTTGTCGTATCGATGTCGTTCCTTTCACATGGGTATCACGGAATCCTTACCACCTCCGGCAGGGGCTCCGATGGCGAGCTCTTTTTATAAAATTGCGAGGCAAAATCAAAATGTTTTTTCAGTTCGGCCGCAAAGCGCCCGGTATCCTCGAGCATCGGCAGGTGGCCGAGGTGCATGAACTGCACGAGCCGCGTCGGTGCTCCGCCGTGGGACCTGCGCTTTTCGAAGAGCGTGACCGTCCCCTCCGGGGGGATGGTGTGGTCCGCCATGCCGACGCAGCAGAGCACCGGCGAGGCTATCCTGAGCACGTTGCGGGTGTATTCGCGCAGCGCGTCGGGGTCGATCGAGAAATGGCCTACCGCGTTGGTCGCCTCGCGGTTCGAGGTGGTGAAGTCCTCGACGATGATGTCCTGGTACTTCCGCTCAATGTGGCCGGTCGCCGCGCGCCTGATGAACATCGAACGGAGCGGCTCGACCGTGAAGATGTTCCTGAAGTGCATCGAGAAGTCGATCAGGCCTCCGAGGAACATCAGGCCGAGCGAGGTGAACGGGGTCTCCTCGAAGATGCCGCAGGCCAGGATGGTGGCCGAGAGCAGCGCCTCCGGGTAGCGGATGCAGAGCTCCGTGGCGACCATGCCGCCCATCGAGTGGCCGATGATGTGGAGGTTCCTCTCCCTGTCCAGCCCGAGGTGCTCGATGAGCCGTCCGGCCTCGTCGGCGAAGCCGGAGATCGTGAAGTCGGGGCTGAAGCCGTCGATGTCGGTCCTGCCGGTGCCGCTCTGGTCGTAGGTGATGCACCTGAAATGGGGCGACAGCCGCTCGACGAGCGGCATCCAGTAGCGCGAGGAGATCGCCCAGCCGTTGACGAAGAGTACTGCTGGCTTTCCCTGCGAGGAGGGATCCTCTTCGGCGGTGTCGTTGAAGAAGAGGCGGCAGCGGGGGGTGTTCAGGTAACTCATGGTCCGGTTCTTTTCTTGATACCAGATTTCAAATATACATTTATTATCATGAATACCGGTTGCGCAGGCCGTCCGGCGGCGCGTTTTGAGCCCGGCAGGGGAATGCGTACCTTTCCGTCCACCATTCCCGCCAACCCGATACCCTGACCCGTTCGCCATGGAACTGCTCGCCGCATTCGCCGATTTCATCCTGCATGTCGACAAACACCTGCAGGTGCTCGCCTCCGAGTACGGGCCCTGGCTCTACGGGATCCTCTTCTCGGTGGTGTTCGTCGAGACCGGCCTGGTGGTGATGCCGCTCCTGCCTGGCGACTCCCTGCTTTTCGCCGCCGGCTCCCTGGCCTCGATGCCCGGGTCGCAGCTGAACCCGCACCTGCTCTTCCTGATGTTCTCCTCCGCGGCCATCCTCGGCGACTCGGTCAACTACTGGATAGGCAGGGGGGTAGGCCCGAAGGTCTTCCATTACGAGGATTCGCGTTTCCTGAACAGGGCGCACCTCGAGAAGACCCACGCTTTTTTTGAGAAATACGGGGGCAAGACGGTCATCATCGCCCGTTTCATCCCGATCGTCCGCACCTTCTCGCCCTTCGTCGCCGGGGTCGGCGCCATGCGCTATCCGCGCTTCCTTGCCTACAGCGTGGTCGGGACGATCCTCTGGGTAGGGCTCTTCAACTACTGCGGCTTCTATTTCGGGCAGCTGCCGTTCGTGCAGCACAACTTCAAGCTCATCATCGTGGCGATCCTCGTCATCTCCGTCATGCCGCCCGTCGTCGAGTACCTCAAGCACCGCCTGGGGAGGAATGGCTGAAGAGATGCTGTTTCTGAAGCAAAACCGGGACAGCCATGCGGACAGCCAATCTCTTCCCTTATCGTTGCCCCGGGTTTCAACCCGGGGAAGAAGGGCGTGCGAAAAATAATTATGGCTTTTTGACGAATCTTCTTATACTACAGCCCGTTTCGAGCATTTCGGCGTATAGCGCAGCCTGGTAGCGCACTTCCTTGGGGTGGAAGGGGTCGTGGGTTCGAATCCCGCTACGCCGACTCCGGTTTACCCTCTTTCGTTTTCTGGCACGGCGCCCATCGAGGCGCCGTCTGCTTTTTCCTGCACCTCCAGGCCCCCTCCTCCGGGAATTCTCATCCGCTTCCCCGGGTTTACACATTCGACGCGAAGAATATCCGTAAACCACTCTCCACCCTCCTTTCCTGATGGACATTCAAGAGCTGCATGGCATCGTCGTCGGTGCCGGAATCGGCGGGCTGTCTGCCGCCGCGATGCTTGCCCGGCGAGGCATGCAGGTCACGGTCCTGGAAGCCGGCTCCTATCCCGGCGGCTGCGCCGGCACCTTCGCTTCCGGCGGCTACCGTTTCGATGCAGGCGCCACGGTTGGTTGCGGGTTCCACAAGGGCGCCCCGCTCGACCTGCTCGGGGCCGAGCTCGGCATCGAGTGGCCGGTGTCGCCCGAGCCGGTCGCATGGCAGTACCGCAGCCGCGGACGCCGCCTCGGCCTTTCGTCGGACAGGCGGGAGGTGGCCGCACGCTTCCCCGGGTCGCTGCCCTTCTGGGAGGAACAGGCCAAGGTGGCCGGCATCCTCTGGCGACTCTCGAAGTCGGGGCTCCCGTGGCCGCCCTCTTCGCCAACGGACCTGCCCGGACTGCTCCGGAAGGCGCTGCCGGAGATCGCTGGAGCGGTGCCTGTGGCGAAGCTGGTCGGACGCACGGCCTACGAATGGCTCTCCTGCCATGGGCTCCAACGCCATCCCGAATTCGTCCGCCTGATCGACGCACAGCTGCTGATCTCTGCCCAGGCCCTCTCGACCGAGGTGAATGCGCTGGTCGCGGCCATCGCGCTCGACCTGCCCGTTTCCGGCACCTGGCGGGTGCGGGGCGGCATCGGCAGGGTGGCCGAGCTGCTTGCCTCGTCGATTGAGCGTGACGGAGGCGCGGTGCTCTACGGCAAGAAGGTGAACCGGATCGACACCATCCGCCGCGAAGTGCTCGGCGTTGAAACCGATGCGGGGGATGCGCTTGCGGCCGACCTGGTGATCGCCAACCTCACCCCGGAGACCCTTGCCGGCATCGAGGGTGGCCCGGCAGCTGCCGGGATGCCCGGGGCGCGCCTCGAATGGGGGGCCTTCATGCTCTACCTCGGCATGGACTCCTCCGCCTTCGCGGGCGCCGGGTGCGACCATCTCCAGATCGTGGATGCCGACGGCGGGCTCGGGGAGGGCAACAGCCTTTTCGTCTCGGCTTCTGCGGAGGGGGAAGAGGGACGGGCTCCTGCCGGGCAACGGGCGGTGACGGTGTCGACCCATACCCGTCCGGGCCCCTGGTTCGAGGCGCTGCGGAACGGCCGGGAGGCCTACCTCGGGATGAAGGAGCAGTATACCCGCCGGGTGCTCGGGCTGCTGCGGCAGGAGATGCCCGAGGCCGAGGGGGCGATCCGCACCGTCACGGCCGCCACGCCGGTAACCTGGGAGCGATGGACCGGACGCCGGGGCGGTTTCGTCGGAGGCTATGCGCAGCGGACGCTCTTCGGTGTCCCCGGTCCGGCGACCGCCTTCGACAACCTTTTTTTCGCCGGCGATTCGGTCTTTCCCGGCCAGTCCCTGCCCGGCGTGGTCACGGGGGCAAGGAGGACGGTCGAACTGGCATTGCGGCGTGCCCGGAAAATCAGGTTGTGAGTCGTTATATTTCCCCCATGGAGATCCAGGAAAAACTCGGCATCCTTTCGGGAGCCGCCCGGTACGACGCCTCCTGCGCATCGAGCGGATGCGGCCGGGAGGGGAGCGCGGTTCGCGTGGGGAACACCTCGCAGGGGGGGATCTGCCACTCGTGGTCGGACGACGGACGCTGCGTCTCGCTCCTGAAGATCCTGCTCTCCAACGACTGCCGGTACGACTGCGCCTACTGCGTCAACCGCTCTTCCAACCCGGTTCCCCGGGCATCCTTCACCGCGAGGGAGGTGGTCGACCTCACCATGGAGTTCTACCGCCGCAACTATATCGAGGGGCTGTTCCTCAGCTCGGCCGTCATGAAGGGGCCGGACCAGACGATGGAGGAGATGGTGCGCGTGGCCGAGATGCTCCGGGAGGAGGAGAAGTTCGGCGGCTACATCCACCTGAAGGTGATCCCCGGCAGCAGCCCGGAGCTGGTGCGCAGGGCAGGGCTCGCTGCCGACCGGATCAGCGTCAACATCGAGCTCCCCTCGGGCGAATCGCTGCAGCGGCTCGCCCCCCAGAAGCGCAGGGAGTCGATCCTCGAACCCATGAGGCTCATCGGCACCGAGATCGGCTCGAGCCTCGTGGAGCGGACCCTTAGCCGCAAGGCCCCCCGGTTCGCCCCCGCGGGCCAGAGCACCCAGATGATCATCGGCGCCAGCCCCGAGACCGACCTGCAGATCCTCCGGCTCTCCCAGGGGCTCTACCGGAAGATGAACCTCAAGCGGGTCTACTACTCGGCCTTCGTGCCGGTCAACGACGATAACCGGCTTCCCGTGCTCGCCGCGCCTCCGCTCCTCCGGGAGCACCGGCTCTACCAGGCCGACTGGCTGCTGCGCTTCTACAATTTCTCCGCCGAGGAGATCCTGTCGGACGACGCCCCGGACCTCGACGAGTCGTTCGACCCCAAGACCGCCTGGGCCCTGCGCCATCCGGAGTGCTTCCCGGTCGAGGTCAACCGCGCCGACTACCATACGCTCCTGCGCGTGCCGGGCATCGGCCCCACTTCCGCCAAACGCATCGTCGCCGCCCGCCGCTTCGCCTCCATCACTCCGGAGGGACTGAAGAAGATCGGCGTCGTCATGAAACGGGCGAAGTATTTTGTCACCTGTTCCGGCCGCCCCTTCGAGAAAGAGGTGCGCGAACCGCTGCGGCTCCGCCAGCGCCTCCTGCTCGGTGAGCCGGCACCCGAGCCGAGGCAGCTGGTATTGTTTTCATAATCCTTGCCTGCCCGGCGTATTCAGGTTGCCAATTCAGTACATCTCCAGGATATATCCATGTAATCTGTCTCTGCCCCCATGACCCGATATCTCTACGATGGCACGGCCGAGGGGCTGGTCTCGGCGATCGCCCAGCTTCTCGACAGCGGCACCGACCCGATGCTGGCTACGCTTGCCGAGCGGGAGGACACGCTGTTCGAGGAGGGGCTCTTCCTCCGCACCGACAGCGATGCCGTCGAGGCCCTGTTCTCGAAGCTGAAGCAGCGGGCGCCCGATGCCGTCAATGCGATCCGGTACTGCCTCATGGGGGATGCCGGGGGGCTCGGCACGAGCCTGCTCCGTTACGTCGCCCTCGCCCTCGTGCACGGCGACCGGATCAACGGGCACCTGACCGACGACGACGTCAAGGCCGTGGTCACCATGGCCCGGAAGGCCGGCAGGGAGCTGCACCGCATGAAGGGGCTGCTCAGGTTCGAGCAGATGCGTGACGGCGCCTACCTTGCCCGGATGGAGCCCGACCACGACGTCATCCAGCCCCTTGCCCGCCATTTCAGCCGCCGCCTGCGCGCCCAGCGCTGGTTCATCGTGGACCTCCGCCGCCAGAGCGCGGCCAGTTGGGATGGCAGCGCGCTGCAGTTCGGTACCCTCGAGCAGTTCAGCCGCCCAGAGCTCTCGGACGAGGAGGTGGCCGTGCAGGAGATGTGGCGCACCTTCTTCCGGACCATCGCCATACCCGAGCGCAGGAACCCGAAGCTCCAGAAATCCAACATGCCGGCCAAATACTGGAAGTACCTCACCGAGAAGCAGGGGGAGTGATGGGGCGCCAACCGGAAGAATGTGACCGATGTCAATAAGGTGCGACAAGGTTTGTCGTATTTTGAGGGTGACAGTTACCGTTAACTTCATCCTTCCCCGAAAATGGCCCCCCATAACCTGCATTATGCTACAGCTTCAACGCTGGCCCGGATGATCCGTGGTCGGGAAATCACCTCTCGTGAGGTGACCGCGGCCTGTTTCGACATGATTGGCCAGCTCAACAAACGTTACAACGCGCTGGTCACCCTGAATCGCGAGGATGCTCTGGTCCGCGCGACAGAAGCTGATCGAGCGGTCGCCGAGGGCCGTTCCCTGGGTCCGTTGCACGGCGTTCCGGTGACGATCAAGGACAACTATCGGACCAAAGGTTGCGGACCACCTCCGGGTACGAAGGCCTGAAAGAGTTCGTGCCGGATAATGATGCAGAGATCGTCAGGCTTGTGAAAGCTGCGGGCGCGGTCGTCCTTGGGAAAACGAACCTCTCGGTTCTGGCCATGGACATGCAGACCGACAATCCGGTGTTCGGCAGGACCGACAATCCCTGGGATCCGTCCAGGACTCCCGGCGGCAGCAGCGGCGGGTGCGCCACGGCGCTTGTGACCGGGATGAGTCCCCTCTCCTTCGGCAACGACCTGGCGGGGTCGATCCGCCTGCCGAGCAGTTTCTGTGGTGTGTACGGTTTCAAACCGACCTATGGCGTCGTGCCGCTCAGGGGTGTGCAGATGGACCCTGCGGATCAGGTCAACGGCATCCGGGCTCTCGCCTGCAGCGGACCGCTCGCCCGGAGCATCGAGGACCTCGAGCTTGCCCTTGAGGTGATCGCTTCCGGCACCGAATCGTTCAGCAGGGTGGTGCCGTTACCTCCAGCGACCGGCAACATCGAGGGGCGAAAGGTACGGATAGCCTGGTGTGAAAGCTTTGCAGGTGTTCCGGTCGACGGCCGTATCAGGAGCGCGATCCGGAATTTTGTCGCGAAACTCGAACAGGCCGGCATATCGGTCGAGCAGGCCACCCCTCAGTTCGATTTCAGGGAGGTTTGGCGGAACTGGGGTAGTCTCGTCGGCATGCAGGGCAACTACCGGACCTCCAACCTCGCACGCTGGATAGGGGCCAAGGTCACGGCTGCGGCATTGAAAGAGGTGCCGATGCATCAGGAGATCGTCGGACCGACATCGGTAGAGAAGTACATGCGTGCCTGCGAGCGGCAGGATGCCTGCATCACCGGGATGGAGAATTTCATGCGCCGCTTCGACGCCTTCATCTGTCCGGTGAGCGCCACCCCGGCCTTCGAGCACCATGCTCCGAGCAGGCGATTCGGTAACTTCAGCGTCTATGACCGGCCGCTCATGGTCGACGGCAGGCCGTTGCACTACTACATGGCGACCCAGGCCTATACCACCCCGTTCAGCTTCACCGAGTCCCCGGTCCTGGCCATGCCGGTCGCTCTCTCCGGCGAAGGGCTGCCCATAGGGATCCAGGTGGTCGGCAAACGCTATCGTGATCGTGATTTGCTGGCGGTGGGAAGGATGCTCGACCGGTATCGGGAGCGGTTCGATTATCCCGCGCTTGCCGTTTGAACGGGGGGATGGATGAGATTCGGTCAACCTTCTTTCGGAACATTCGGCGACTCGTCTGACCGGTGTTGTCGCAACAGATGATATTAGCAAAAACGATCATTTCCTGCCACATAAAAACCGGGGGATGAGGCGGAATGGGACGAATGTGACATAGGTCAATGGTTTTGCTGCACACAGGATATACTTTTTTCTGATAGCACATCAATCCAACAACGTCATCAGATGAAAGACGCCGATGTCATCATTATCGGAGGTGGCCTGGGAGGCCTTACTGCCGGTGCGAAGCTTGCAAGAGAAGGTAAAAAGGTTCTTCTCATCGAGCAGCACACGGTGCCGGGAGGATGTGCGACCACGTTCAGGCGAAAGGATTTCCTTGTTGAGGCCGGTCTTCATGAAATGGACGGTCTTGATGCTCAAGATCCAAAAATGCAGATCCTCAACGAGCTTGAGGTGTTCAAGTACCTCGAATTTGTTGAAGTTCCCCAATTTTATCGGTTTAAACATGGCGATACGGACATCGTCATTCCTGCAAACAGGGCGCAGGCAATCAAGGAACTGTTGCAAAAGTATCCCGAGGAGAAAAAGGGAATCCTGAAATATTTCCACACCATCGATGCGATTCGCAGTGAGAACTTCCGGTTTATAAATCAGCCTCATTGGAAGCAGCGGATGCAAATGCTGGTTATGCCGCTGCTCTATCCCTACATGGCCGTTGCCTCAAGCAAGGTTTCGGCGGTTCTGTTTCCACTATTTCCTCTGTTGCATCCCGATCTGCTTTTTGGCGACTACTCGACGATTGGTGGATTCCTGGACACCATTATTCGCAACGATGAGCTTAAAATGGTGTTGCTGGCGAATTTCGGCTACTATCATGACGAACCCCATGATCTTGATCTGCTTTACTACAGTATGGCACAGGCCAGTTACTACCGAGGAGGCGGTCATTTCATCAAGGGCGGATCTCAAAAGCTGTCAGACTATCTCGCCGGCTACATTACCAGCCACGGAGGCAAGGTCATGCTCGGAACGCTGGTGACAAGGATTCTGACTGAAGATGGCAAGGCTGTGGGTGTTGTCTGCCGCAAAACACGCAGTCAGTCCGGCGAGGAGCAAAAACTCTTTGCCGAGACCATTGTGGCCAATGCCGCCATTCCAAATGTCGAAGCGATGCTTCCGGAAAAAGAGCGCGCACTGATTCAGAATAAAACTGCGGGATTCAAACATTCATGCTGTGTCATGTCGCTCTATCTTGGCTTCAAACGGGAGGTTCGCGAATTGGACAACCATGCGTATGTCACTTTCGTTTACAACGATGAGGCGAGAACATGCAAGGATGTTGTCGCAAGCCTTCGCGGAGACATCCGAAGGCGAGGCTTCACCTTCGTTGATTACAGCCAGATCGATTCGCGACTTGCTCCGAAGGGGAAGAGTTTTGGTGCACTCTGTACCATCGACTATCTGAGCGACTGGGAGGGGCTCAGCGACGAAGCCTATCGCCAGAAAAAGGAGGATGTGTCGCAAGCCTTCATCAAAAAGCTTGAGCGGCTCATCCCTGGTATCAGCGAACAGATCGAGTATTACGAGCTTGGGACGGCAAAGACGGTTCAGCGCTATACGCTCAATCCCGGCGGTGCAATTTATGGCTATGCACAGGTGCCGAAACAGGCTGGGCTTCTCCATCGCCCTGCGAACAGGTCACCGGTAAAAAACCTCTACTTCGCATCAGCCTGGACTTTTCCGGGAGGTGGTTTTACCGGGGCCATTCTCAGTGGCTGGTTCTGCACCCGGGAAATCCTCGGCAGATGAGTTGACCCGTCGATCATTTTGATATGCCATGTAGTCGTTGTTTTCCTGTCAACCCTTACCCCCAAAACCATGAAAAAAACATTCATCTCGTTTCTTTTTATCGGCTCGATCGCACGTGTGGCATTTGCAGGCGACCTTGCCGTCCCATCAGCAGCGACCGGATCCATAACGGTAAAAGTCAGCAACAGCGCCAGCACCAAGGGGCAGTTTGCCATGGCGCTCTTTTCAGCACCTGAAGGGTTTCCGGGTAAACCCGAGAAAGCCGTCAGAAGCACCATGATTCCAGCTTCAGACCCGAAAGGGGAGATCGTATTCAAGAATGTACCCTATGGCGTTTATGCGATCAGCGTATTCCATGATGAGAACAGTAACGGAAAGCTGGATACGGTTTTTCTGCTCCCGATTCCCAAGGAACGGTACGGGAGTTCGAACAATCCGAAGGCCAGGAAAGGACCGCCGTCTTTCGAGGAGTCCAAGTTCACGCTTGACAGGAGTGAGCTTGATATGGATATCGTCCTGAAATAACGCCAAACGGTTTCGCGCAACTTCCTGCCGAAAAATTCCGCCAGGGTTGCAAGGTATTTCTCGCTGGAATGGGTATTTAATCAGTTGATGCGACACGACACATCAACCAACCAGATCCAGCCACCATGGCCATTCTTGCGATCGATCAGGGAACCACCGGCACCACCTGCATGGTCTACGACGATGCAGGTGGTGTGCTGGCTCGCGCCTACCGTGAACTCTCGCAGATCTATCCCCAGCCCGGATGGGTGGAGCATGACCCTGAAGAGATCTGGAGGACGGTGGTTCAGTGCGTCGCGGAGCTCCGGTCAGCGTATACCGGACCTGTCGAGGCCATAGGTATCACCAACCAGAGGGAGACCACGTTGGTCTGGGAGCAGAAGAACGGCCGTCCGGTGCACAACGCCATTGTCTGGCAGTGCCGTCGGACCAGCGACCTCTGCGCCCGATACGCGGAACATGCCGGAACAATCCGGGAGAAGACCGGGCTGCCGATCGACGCCTACTTCAGCGCCACCAAGATCCGCTGGATCCTCGACGCCCATCCCGGACTCGACCCCGCAGAACTGCTGTTCGGGACGGTCGATGCCTGGCTCGTCTGGAAGCTGACCGGCGGGCGGGTGCACGCCACCGACTTCACCAATGCCTCGAGGACGCTGCTCTACGACATCCGGGAGGGACGCTGGGATCCTGGGCTGCTCGGCATATTCGGTGTGCCCGCTACGATGCTGCCCGAGGTGCGCCCGCCGATGGGCGGTTTCGGTACCGTGATCGGCCTGCCGGGCCTGGAGGGGGTGCCGATCGCTGCGGTCGCGGGGGACCAGCAGGCGGCGCTGTTCGGGCAGTGTTGCTTCGGGCCGGGAAGCGTCAAGAACACCTACGGTACGGGCTGCTTCATGATGATGAACACCGGCGCGGAGTTCGTCAGCTCGAAGAACGGCCTGCTGACGACGCTCGCCATCGACGCGGCGGGGGGGCCCTGCTATGCGGTCGAGGGATCGGTCTTCATCGGCGGTGCGGTGATGCAGTGGCTCAGGGACGGGCTCGGGCTGATCCGCGAGGCGGCGGAATCGGAAGCGCTTGCCATTGCGGCGGGCACGAACGGCGGGGTCTACCTGGTGCCGGCATTCGTCGGCCTGGGGGCGCCGCACTGGAACATGGAGGCGAGAGGCACCATTACCGGGCTCACCCGGGGAAGCGGAAGGGCGCAGATCGTCCGGGCGGCGCTCGAGTCGATCGCCTTCCAGTCGAACGACGTCTTCCGTGCGATGGCTGCCGATACCGGCATCGAGCCGGTGGCGCTCACCGTGGATGGCGGCGCCGTGAAGAATGCTTTCCTCATGCAGTTCCAGGCCGACCTGCTCGGCGTTCCGGTGCTCCGGCCCCGCAACATCGAGTCGACCGCGCTCGGGGCGGCCGGCCTTGCCGGGCTGAAGAGCGGATTCTGGCAATCGGCGGACGAGCTCAGGAAGCTCAATGCCCCTGATGCCACTTACCGGCCATCGATGGATGGTGTCGAACGGCACCGGCTCCTTGCGGGCTGGCAGCGGGCGCTCCGGCAGACACTCCAATCGTAACAAAGCATCACCACCATGGCCATATCCGAGCCAACTGCCGGAACTCCCCGGAGCGTCACCTGCCCGATGTGCGGGCAGGAGTTCACCTGCGGCCTCTCCGCCGCCTGCTGGTGCGCCGCGAGGGTGGTGCGCGAAGAGGTGCGC
This sequence comes from Chlorobi bacterium Chlorobi_1, assembly GCA_900299075.1. Classification (GTDB taxonomy): domain Bacteria; phylum Bacteroidota; class Chlorobiia; order Chlorobiales; family Chlorobiaceae; genus Chlorobaculum. The sequence goes on along the minus strand of OMIK01000039.1, from coordinate 4,925 downwards.
GCCTGGCTTGCTGCCCGCTATGAGAGCTGCGTCTGCAGCGCCTGCCTCGACCGCCTCGTCGAGGAGGGGCCTCCGGGTGAACCCCATTAACGAAGAAAAAAAGATCAGCTTATGCAGAAAGAACGTATCAGCATCCTCGGTTGCGGGTGGCTCGGCCTGCCGCTCGCCAAGCAATTGATTGCCGAGGGTTACCGGGTCAAGGGATCGACCACGAGGGCGGAGAAGCTCGGAATCCTGGAGGCGGCGGGCATCGAGCCTTACCGGGTCGTCGTCGGCGAGACGGTGGAAGGGGATCTCAAGGGACTCCTCGAAAGCGATATCCTGGTCGTCGACATCCCCCCTGGCCGCAGGGAGGATATCGAGGAGTTCCACGTCATGCAGGTTTCGCAGTTGATCGACGCGCTCCTCGAATCACCGGTGAAGCAGGTGCTCTTCATCAGTTCGACCTCGGTCTATCCCGACCTCGGCAGGGAGGTCTCCGAGCAGGAGGCCCTGGACCCCGACCTTGCCGGAAAGCCTGCCGGCAGGGTGCTGCTCTTCGTCGAGGAGATGTTCCGGTCGGAGGGGGCGTTCAGGACGACGGTCGTCCGTTTCGGGGGGTTGATCGGTCCGGGCCGGAACCCGTCCGATTTCCTGCAGCGCATGAAGGTGGTCGCGGATCCGGGCCAGCCGGTGAACCTCATCCACCTCGACGACTGTATCGGCGTCATCTCCTCGATCATCCGGCAGGGGGCCTGGGGCGAGGTGTTCAACGCCTGCTGCCCGGAGCATCCGACCAGGGGGGCGTTCTACGAGGCCGCCGCTGAAAGGCTCGGCCTCGGCGCGCCGCCCCTCGCAGCTACCGACCCTGAACCCCGACCCTTCAAGATCGTCAGCAGCCGCAAGATCGCCGATACCCTCGGCTACCGGTTCCAGCACCCCGATCCCCTCGCCTTCGCTTATTCTCCGGGCTGACGTGGGGGGATCCTCTCTTCAGGAGGGTTTTAACCCGACGGGCATTCGATAGTTTGCATTTTCGTTCAACTGCCCCGGGCTTCAGCCCGGGGGAGAGGGTTACAGGATGAACTCCAGGTCGTATCCCTCTTCAGCGGCGCCTTCCGCCAACTGCCTGAGGCGCTCGAGGAAGGCGGTGGCCGTTCCGGGGTCGAGCTCCCGCCAGTAGGCGACTCCCTGCGGCGAACCCTCCGTGCCGAGCCCGGACCCTTCCGGGACCTCATGCCACCCGAGCAGGATCCGCTCCCGCTCCTTTCCCGCCATGGATCCGATGCTCCCCTCCAGGATCCGGATCATCGCCGGGAGCTGCCCGGAGGGCAGGAAGGCCTCGTCCCAGCTGTCCAGCCCCTTGCCCGATTCGGAGACGAACTTCAGTTCGTTGAGCGCCTCGACCACGCCGTAGTGGAAGAGCGCTGCAAGGTCGTGCGCGGAGATGCCGAGCGATGCGTAGGAGCGGTATTCCCCGTCGGAGAGCCTGACGGTGTTGACCTGGCCGGATCGGTAGATCGGCAGCTCCCGGTGCAGGGGGTTCGAGTCGTCGATCAGGATGTGCGAAACGTTCATGTGCGGTGCTCCGGGGTCTTGAAACGATTAATTCCGGGGGGCTGTTGTAAATCGACGGAATTGGTTTGAGATGGCGTCTTTATTATAATTATTTTCAGTGAAGGACTTGCGGCTCCTTCGAGCCGGTTACCCTCGTCGGGTAAAGGTTTTGAGGGAACATAACCGAAATATTACCCATACAGGAACATAATGGAAGGAAACTTTTCGAATAGAGTGCAGGACGTCATCAGGTTGAGCCGCGAGGAGGCCCTCAGGCTCGGCCACGACTACATCGGCACGGAGCACCTCCTGCTCGGCCTGATCCGGGAGGGCGAGGGGATCGGCGTCAGGATACTGAAGAACCTGAAGGTAGACCTGTTGCACGTGAAGCAGAAGATCGAGGAGAGCACCCACCAGAAGGTGCCGGCGACGCAGATGGGCAACGTTCCGCTGACCAAGCAGGCCGAGAAGGTGCTGAAGATCACCTACCTGGAGGCCAAGATCTGCAAGTCGAGCGTCATCGGGACCGAGCACCTGCTGCTCTCGATCCTGAAGGGCGAAGACAATATCGCCGCCCAGATCCTCGAGCAGTTCGGCGTCAACTACGACCTGGTCCGAGAGGAGCTGATCAGCATCACGACCGGAAGAAGCGAGTCCGACGAACCTCCGATCGAGGGCTCCTACACCTCGGGCAGCGCGGAGCGCTCACCGAAGAAGCCCGAGCAGAAGCGCGGCGAGCGTACCAAGACCCCGGTGCTCGACAACTTCGGCCGCGACATCACCAGGCTCGCCATGGAGGACAAGCTCGACCCGATCATCGGACGCGAGAAGGAGATCGAGCGCGTCGCCCAGGTGCTGAGCCGCCGCAAGAAGAACAACCCCGTGCTCATCGGCGAGCCTGGGGTCGGCAAGACGGCCATCGCCGAAGGGCTGGCGCTCAAGATCGTGCAGCGCAAGGTCTCCCGCGTGCTCTACGACAAGCGTGTCGTCGCCCTCGACCTGGCAGCCCTCGTGGCGGGTACCAAGTACCGCGGGCAGTTCGAGGAACGCATGAAGGCGCTCATGAACGAGCTTGAGCGTTCGCGTGACGTTATCCTCTTCATCGACGAGCTGCACACCATCATCGGTGCCGGCGGCGCGTCGGGTTCGCTCGATGCGAGCAACATCTTCAAGCCGGCGCTCGCCCGCGGCGAGCTCCAGTGCATCGGCGCGACCACGCTCGACGAGTACCGCCAGTACATCGAGAAGGACGGCGCGCTCGACCGCAGGTTCCAGAAGATCATGGTCGAGCCGACCTCGGTCGAGGAGACCATCCAGATCCTGAACAACATCAAGGGCAAGTATGAAACGCACCACCACGTGCGCTACTCCGAGGATGCCATCGAGAAGGCGGTCAAGCTTTCGGAGCGTTACATCACCGACCGGTTCCTGCCGGACAAGGCGATCGACGTCATGGACGAGGCGGGCGCCAGGGTCCACCTGAGCAACATCCATGTGCCCAACGAGATTCTCGAGCTCGAGAAGTCCATCGAGGAGGTCAAGGCGGAGAAGAACAAGGTGGTCAAGATGCAGAACTTCGAGGAGGCCGCCAGGCTCCGCGACAAGGAGAAGCACCTGCTCGACGCGCTCGACCACGCCAAGCAGGAGTGGGAGGAGCGCTCGTCGGAGAGCGTCTACGATGTGAGCGAAGCGGACATCACCTCGGTGATCGCCATGATGACCGGCATCCCGGTCGCCAAGGTGGCGCAGTCGGAGTCCAAGAAGCTCCTGACCATGGAGGCAGACCTGAAAAAGGAGGTCATCGGCCAGGACGAGGCGATCAGGAAGATCACCAAGGCGATCCAGCGCACCAGGGCAGGCCTCAAGGACCCCTCGCGCCCGATCGGCTCGTTTATCTTCCTCGGGCCGACCGGCGTCGGCAAGACCGAGCTGGCCAAGGCGCTGACCCGGTTCATTTTCGACAGCGAGGATGCGATGATCAGGGTCGACATGAGCGAGTATATGGAGAAGTTCTCCGTCAGCCGCATGGTCGGTGCGCCTCCCGGCTACGTCGGCTACGAGGAGGGCGGCCAGCTGACCGAGAAGGTGCGCCGCAAGCCCTATTCGGTGGTGCTGATCGACGAGATCGAGAAGGCCCATCCGGACGTCTTCAACATCCTGCTCCAGGTGCTGGACGAGGGGGTGCTGACCGACGGGCTCGGCAGGAAGGTCGATTTCCGCAACACCATCATCATCATGACCTCGAACATCGGCGCCAAGGAGATCAAGAGCTTCAGCTCCGGCAGCGCCATGGGTTTCGCTGCTGCCGAGGATGCCTCTGGTGCCTACAAGTCGATGAAGTCGACCATCGAGGATGCCCTGAAGCGGGTGTTCAATCCCGAGTTCCTGAACCGTATCGACGATACGATCGTGTTCCACCAGCTCGAGAAGGAGCACATCTTCAAGATCATCGACATCACCGCCGGCAAGCTCTTCAAGCGACTCAAGGAGATGGGCATCGAGGTCGAGATCGACGAGAAGGCCAAGGAGTTCCTCGTCGACAAGGGCTACGACCAGAAGTACGGCGCCCGGCCGCTCAAGAGGGCGCTCCAGAAGTATGTCGAGGATCCGCTCGCCGAGGAGATGCTGAAGGGCAGGTTCGCCGAAGGCAGCCATGTTCTGATCACCTTCGACGAGGTCGAAAAGGAGCTGCGCTTCGGCGACGCCCCAGCCGCCCCGGCCCCGAAGAAGGGCAAGGCGGAGGAGAAGCTCGACTAGGAGTAACCTCACCCCCCTGATCCCCATCATTGCTTCGCTCCAGCCCTCATTTCCCTGGCATCCGCCGGGAGTGAGGGCTGGATGCCGTAGCTGCTGGATGGGTTGCGGCAGGTACGGTATTCACCTGCAACAACCCGAATCCAATAGGGGAACAAATGAACACGAAGAACATTCTTGCAGTACCCCTGATTGCCGGAGCCGTGATCTTCCAGGCGGCAGCGGCATTCCCGCCGGCACTCCGGGCAGAGGCACCGGCACGCTACCAGAGCCAGGCGGCACCGGTCCGCCAGCGAGAAGCCCCTCCGCCCGAACAGAAGTCTCCGCCGCCTCCGCCACAGGCCCCGGCGAATCCGGTGCCTCCTCCCGCGCCAGAGTACCCTGTATGGATGCCCATGCACTACGACATGCCGATGCATTACCGCATGCTTGAACCCGAGATGATCTACGGCTACCAGCTCATGACGCCGAAGGAGCGCGTCGAGTACATGCGGCGCATCCACTCGGCCAGGAGCTTCGAGGAGCGGGACCGCCTGCGCCTCGAACACCACCGGATCATGCAGGAGCGGGCACGCAAGCGCGGACTCCTCCTGCCCGACATGCCGGGCCCGGGACCGCGCGGCCGCTGGCGCTGA
>OMIK01000038.1 GCA_900299075.1 Chlorobi bacterium Chlorobi_1 | reverse complement strand
GGTCGGGGCAGGCACGTGGGCCTGCCCCGGCAATTTCACCTCGAGACGGGCGGGAAACGGGCCAGGACCCGTCCGACGACCGTGTCGATCTCCTTGTGCATGTCGTCGTTGGAGCCATAGTCCCTCAGGATGCCGCTCACGACGCCGCGCCAGGCAAGCTCGTCGCTCTTTGCGTCGATCACGTCGATCATGAGGGTCCCCTCCTCGTACCAGGTATAGGCCGGATAGGGGGCGTACCAGACGGAGTAGTAGCCTGGGCCCCAGGAGCGGTAGCCTCGGTGGTAGGAGACGGCCATGGAGGTCTGGCCGACGGCGAGGCGGTCCCTCATGGCGGCATGGGCCGTCACGATGAAGTCGACCGGGCCGGCATCCTTCATTTCGAACCCCTTCCATCTGAGCTCTCGGTTCACGGCGGCCTTCACGTTCCTGAAGATCAGCGGGTTCTTCGCCAGCACGTCGTCGTCGATGCCGGATGCCCCCTCTTCGGACCAGCGATAGGTCTTGTAGGTGCCGAAGGGCATGCTCCGGTCGTAGTCGCTGACGATGGAATACGATGAACAGCCCGCCAGCATGAGCAGCAGCAGCGCGGCAAGCGCGCCGGCCAGGGATGTTGTTTTCATCATGCAGCCTCCCTTATGGTTCCGATTCCTTCCCTACCTGAATCTAATGGTTGGACGCCGAACCAGGAAGGATCCTGCGCCCCCTGTTTTTTTCGATGCTGCCGCACGTCGTGGCGGATAGGCTCCGGTTTGCGTATCTTCCGGATATGCCGTCACTTCAACCCAACCCCCCAGCATGAAGAAAGATCGTCACGGGAAGCAGGTCTGGCCGGTCGACCGGGGCCGGGTCGAAGCCGCCGGGAAGGTGCTGAAACGCAGGGGAAAGACCGTCGGCCAGCCGCCGGGCACGCTGATCCATGTCGGCGAGCGGCAGGTCGAGCAGCCGGTCATCACCATGATCGCCTACGACGATGCCGGAGTGGAGGTGCGGATGCTTGCCGACCTTGCGGAGTGCCTTCCCTTCAGGGAGGGCAAGCGGGTGGTGTGGGTCAATATCGACGGACTGCACGACACGACGCTGATCGCTCGGGCAGGCGAACTCTTCGGGATCGAATCCCTGACCCTCGAGGATATCCTGCATACCGGCCAGCGGGCAAAGGTGGAGGATTTCGACCGCTACCTCTACCTGGTGCTGCAGATGCTGGAGTTCGAGGGGGATGGCGCCGCGGTGGCCAGGGAGCAGCTGAGCATCATCCTTGGCGAGGGCCTTGTCGTCACCTTCCAGGAGAAGCCCGGCGACATGTTCGACGCGGTGCGCCAGAGGATCGCCACTGCGGGCACGAAGGTTCGCCGCCTGGGTGCCGACTTCCTGGCCTATGCGCTCGTCGATGCGGTCGTGGACCACAGCCTGTCGATGCTCGAACAGATCGAAAGCGCCATCGACCGGCTCGAGGAGGGGCTGCTGGAGCACTACGACCGTGACGCCTTCGAGTCCATCTACAGCCTGAAGCGTGAGCTGATCATCCTCAGGAAGTCCATCTGGCCGCTCAGGGAGGCGGTGGGGAGCCTCATGCGCGACGACTTCAGGGTGGTCGGCGACGCGGTAGAGCCCTACTTCCGCGACGTCTACGACCATATCATCCTGGTCATCGACACGGTCGAGGTGTTCCGCGACATCGTCACCGGCATGCAGGAGACCTACCTGGCGGTGGTCAACAACCGGATGAACGAGGTGATGAAGTTCCTGACCATGATCGCCACGATCTTCATGCCGCTCTCGTTCATCGCCGGGCTCTACGGCATGAATTTCCACTACATGCCGGAGCTGGAGTGGCGATGGGGCTATTTCGCGGTGCTGGGGGTGATGGGCCTGATCGTCCTGTTCATGGTCCGGTTCTATCGGTCGCGGAAGTGGTTCTGAGGGGGAGACATTCAAATCGGTATCGCTATCGAAATCGAATCCGATACATCGATACCGATAGCGATGGGGAAAAGGGATGGCAGTCCTTGGGTTCCTGTCCTGAACCCGTCTCATAGCCTTACGGCTATCCCCCGGTCGCGCAGGTACTCCTTCGCCTCGCGGATCGAGTGCTGGCGGAAGTGGAAGATCGAGGCGGCAAGGGCGGCATCCGCCTGGCCGAGGGAGAATCCTTCGTAGAGGTGCTCGAGGTTGCCGGCGCCCCCGGAGGCGATCACGGGGATGTGCACCGAGGTCGATATCATCCGGAGGATTCCGTTGTCGTACCCCTCCTTGGTGCCGTCGCGGTCCATGCTGGTGAGCAGGATCTCGCCGGCGCCGAGCTCCTGGACCCGCTGGGCCCACTCGAGCGCGTCGATGCCGGTGGAGACTTTTCCCGAATGGGTGTGGACGACGTATTTCCCGTCGACCCTCTTGACGTCGATGGCGACCACCACTGCCTGCGAACCGAACTTTTCGGCGATCCGGGAGACAAGTTCCGGCTCGTTGACCGCTGCCGTGTTCACCGAAACCTTGTCGGCGCCGTGCAGGAAGGCGTCCCGCGCACGCTCGACCGAACTGATGCCGCCGCCCACCGTGAGCGGGATGAAGACCTCGCCGGAAACCTTGAGTACCTCCTCGAGGGTGGTCCTGCGCGATTCGAGGGATGCGGAGATGTCGAGGAACACCAGCTCGTCGGCCATCTCGGCGTTGTAGAACCGGGCCTGCTCGAGTATGGAACCGGCGTCCCTCAACCCTTCGAAATTGATTCCCTTGACGACGCGCCCGTCGCGGACGTCGAGGCAGGGGATGATCCTTTTTGCTAACACGGTCTCTGTTCGGGATTCATTGGTGGATAAGTCGGAACGCATGAATGTACGACAATATTCACTGAAATATAACCCGTTTTCCGCCGGCCGGCTGCGAAGCATCGGGCATGCCCCGTTATCTAAAAAGCTATTATTGTCGTATATTCCAGCCTGCGTTTTTCCCAGCACCGCTTAATCAAGCAGCTCAAAACAAGAACGACGATGAAATTTCCAGTCTGCGACTACGCCGAATCCGAAGAGGGCTTCTATTCCCAGTGTGCCAGCTGCCCGATCGACTGCAAGAACCCCGGTTGCGCCCTGGCAAAGCTCGGCGATGGAAACTATGGATTTGAAGGCGAGACCCCCCATGGTGGCGTCAAGGCGCTCTTCTACTTCAGGAACGATGCCGGCGACCAGGTCATGAAAGAGGAGGCCGAGCATGTCGAGATCCACGAACTCGACGAAAACGGCGAGACGGTCGCCATCCTGTATGGCATGGTCGACCCGGAAGGCATGATCTACCTCAAAAAGTCGGACCGCGGCAACTGAGTTCCGGCGACCAGGTTAACATTTTCAAGTAATTCACACGATGTTCGATATCCATAACGAATCGACCGACCATCAGGATATGCGGGACCTGACGATCATCGGTGGCGGTCCGACCGGCATCTTCGCGGCGTTCCAGTGCGGGATGAACCATATCTCCTGCCGGATCGTCGAGAGCATGTCCCAGCTGGGCGGCCAGCTCGCGGCGCTCTATCCGGAGAAGCATATCTACGACGTCGCCGGATTCCCCGAGGTTCCGGCCATCAACCTCGTCGAGAGCCTCTGGAAGCAGGCTGAGCGCTACAACCCGGATGTGGTCCTGGGCGAAACCGTTACGAAGTATACCAAGCGAGAAGACGGCACCTTCGAGACCCGCACCAGCACCGGCGCAGTCTACCGTTCCCGCGCGCTGCTGATCGCGGCCGGCCTCGGCGCATTCGAGCCGCGTACCCTTCCGCAGCTTGGGGATATCGGCCATCTCGAAGGCTCTTCGGTCTTCTACTCGGTCAAGTCGGTCAACGATTTCAGGGGCCACAAGGTGGTCATCGTGGGCGGCGGGGACTCCGCGCTCGACTGGACCGTCGGCCTGATGAATGTGGCCGAATCGGTTACGGTCGTCCATCGCGCCCACGAGTTCCACGGGCACGGCAAGACGGCGAACGAGGTGCTGGAGGCGCGTGAAGCCGGACGCCTGAAGGTGTTCATGGACACCGAGGTCAGGAGCATCGAGGAGCAGGACGGCACCCTCTCCCGGCTGCACCTGCGCTCCAGGAGCGGCAGCGAGACGACGCTCGATGCCGACCGGCTGCTCATCCTGATCGGCTTCAAGTCCAACCTGGGCCCGCTTGCCGGCTGGGACCTCGAGCTGTGCGAAAACGCCCTCGTGGTGGATACCCACATGAAGACCTCCGTCGACGGGCTCTACGCCGCCGGCGACATCGCCCACTACCCCGGCAAGCTCAAGGTGATCCAGACCGGCCTGAGCGAGGCGACCATGGCCGTCCGCCACAGCCTCTCCTACATCAAGCCGGGCCAGAAGGTCCGCACCGGGTTCACCACCGTCAAGCCGGTGAAAGAGAACAAGGCGCAGTAACGACCGATGGCTTCAACCGTTTCCTCAAAACCCACATCGCTGCAGGCTTGGCTCCTGGCCGTAAGGCCGAAGACCCTGCCTGCCGGCGCGGTGCCGATCATCCTCGCCTCGGCCCTTGCCGCGGCGGACGGGCGGTTCCGGCTGCTTCCGGCGCTGGTCGCGCTGGTCTGCGCGCTCGGCATCCAGATCGCCACCAACTTCATCAACGAGATCTACGACTTCAGGAAGGGGGCCGACACCAGCGAGCGGCTCGGGCCGACCCGGACCGTGGCCGCCGGCATCATCACTGAACGGACGATGATCCGTGTTTCGGCGGGGCTGGGCATCTCCGTCTTCCTGCTCGGCCTCTACCTGGTCGCCATCGGCGGGTTGCCGATCCTGCTCATCGGCCTGCTCTCCCTCCTGTTCGCCTGGGCCTATACCGGCGGACCCTGGCCCATCGCCTATTCGGGGCTTGGCGACGTGTTCGTCTTCATCTTCTTCGGCCTCGTGGCCGTCGGCGGCACCTACTATGTCCAGTCCCTCTCCCTCTCCGCCCCGGTGCTGGTCGCCGCCGCCGCTCCCGGCGCCTTTTCGGTCAACATCCTGCTGGTGAACAACATCAGGGATATCGACACCGACCGGAAGGTGGGCAAGATGACCCTGCCCGCACGCATCGGCGCCCAGCGGGCCCGCATGCTCTACGTGCTGCTGATGCTGCTCGCCTACGCCGTGCCCCTCTTCATGGTCCGCGCCGGCTACTCCGCCTGGTGCCTCCTGTCGCTGTTGAGCCTTCCGCTGGCCGTCGGCATGGTCCGGACGCTCTACTCCTCTGAGGGCAGGGCGCTGAACCAGGTGCTTGCCGGAACCGGCAAGGTGCTGACCGTCCACGGCCTGCTCTTCTCGGCCGGCCTGCTCGTCAAACTCTTCACTCCGTAACCGATGAAATCCGAATCCGTACGCATCGCGCTGGTCCAGATGACCTGCGGCGAAAAGCCCGCCGACAACCTCGAAAAGGCGGTTGCCCGCATCAGGGCTGCTGCCGCCGGCGGCGCCCGGATCGTCTGCCTCCAGGAGCTTTTCACGACCCTCTACTTCTGCCAGGAAGAGGCGTACGAACCCTTCGCCTACGCCGAACCGATCCCCGGCCCCTCGACGGAGCGCCTGCAGGAGCTTGCCCGTGAGCTCGAGGTGGTGATCGTGGCGTCGCTGTTCGAGGTGCGGGCCAAGGGGCTGCACCACAACACCGCCGCGGTGATCGATGCCGACGGCAGCTACCTCGGCAAGTACCGGAAGATGCACATACCGGACGACCCGGGCTTCTACGAGAAGTTCTACTTCACCCCCGGCGACCTGGGCTACAAGGTCTTCAAGACAAGATATGCGAACATCGGCGTGCTCATCTGCTGGGACCAGTGGTATCCGGAGGCGGCAAGGCTGACCGCCCTGCGCGGCGCCGACATCCTCTTCTACCCGACAGCCATCGGCTGGGCGGCGTCGGAAGGCTCCGCCGAGGTCAGGGCCGCCCAGCGGCAGGCCTGGAAGAGCGTGCAGGTCGGCCATGCGGTGGCCAACGGCGTCTTCGTCGCGGCGGCCAACCGTGCCGGCACGGAAGGGGAGCTCGAGTTCTGGGGCAACAGTTTCGTCTCCGACCCCTTCGGCCAGCTTGTTGCCGAGGCCGCCCACCGTGACGAAGAGATCCTGTTCGCCGACTGCGACCTCTCGCGCATCGGCTTCTACCGCTCCCACTGGCCCTTCATGCGCGATCGCCGGATCGACTCCTTCGGCGACCTGACGCGGCGCTGGATCGACGAATAACCCCCGGATCGCATGAACCCGTACGGCATCCTCATTCTCGCCACGCTCCTGCTGACCTTTGTCGTGAAGCTCGCCGCTGAGCTGCTCAATCTCCGGGCAGCCTCTCCAGGGATTCCGGAGCCGTTCCGCGGGGTCTACGATCCCGAAGCCTACCGGCGCTCCCAGGAGTACCTCGCGGCGAACACCCGATTCTCCCTTGTCGACGCCTCTGCCGACCTTGCGGCGCTGCTCGCCTTCTGGTTCGGCGGCGGCTTCAACCTCCTCGACCAGGCGGTCCGCAGCCTCGCCCTCGGCAGCGTGGCCACCGGCGTGCTCTTTACGGGCCTCCTGCTGCTGCTCCAGTCAGCCATCGGCCTGCCGTTCAGCATCTACAGGACCTTCGTGCTCGAAGAGCGTTTCGGATTCAACAAGACCACCCC
>OMIK01000037.1 GCA_900299075.1 Chlorobi bacterium Chlorobi_1 | reverse complement strand
CCGCGGCTGCCCTGCCGGTGCTGCACTCCTGGCAGGAGGACCTCGGGTTCCGCGCGGCGGCGTCCAGGAACCGGGCGATCGCGGCAGCGAAGGGCGACTACGTCGTGATCGTCGACGGCGACATGCTGCTGCATCGGGATTTCATCGGAGACCACCGCCGCCTTGCACGGCCGGGGAGCTTCATCCAGGGGTCGCGCGTCCTGCTCTCGCCCGAGAACACCAGGCGGAGGCTCGCCTCGGGGGAGTATGTGGTTTCGGCGTTCGAGGCGGGGCTGGGCAACCGCAAGAACATCATGCGGCTGCCGCTGCTCTCGCGGATGCTCGCCACCGGAACCGCGTCGCTCCGCGGCATCAGGAGCTGCAACATGTCGTTTTTCAGGGAGGATTGCCTGCGGGTCAACGGCTTCAACGAGGCGTTCGTCGGCTGGGGGCGCGAGGACAGCGAGTTCGCCGTCCGGATGGTCAACAGCGGCGTGCGCCGGCGCAACGTGCGCTTCAGCGCGATCGCCTGCCACCTCTGGCACGCGGAGAACCCGAGGGGTTCGCTTCCCGAAAACGACCGGCGACTTTCAGAGGCCATATCCGGCAGGGCGACCCGTTGCCGGGACGGCATCGACAACCACCTCCCGGGCAGACAGCCATGAAACTGAGCGCATTCACCTTCATCAGGAACGGATCGATCTTCGGGTTTCCCTTCGTCGAGTCGATCCGTTCGATACTGCCGGTCGTCGACGAGTTCGTGGTCAACGTCGGCGAGGGGCAGGACGACACCCTCGACCGCATCCGGGCGATCGGCGATCCGAAGATCCGCATCGTCGAGTCGCGCTGGAACGAACGGATGAAGGCCGGCGGCTATGTCTACGGCCAGCAGAAGATGATCGCGCAGTTCAACTGCAGCGGCGACTGGGCCTTCTACCTCGAGGGGGACGAGGTGGTGCACGAGGACGACCTGCAGAAGATCGTCGACGCCTGCCGCACCCATCTCGAAGACGAGCGGGTCGAGGCGCTGACCTTCGACTATTTCCATTTCTACGGCAACGCGAACAGCTGCCTCGATTCGCCAGGATGGTACCGGAGGGAGGCGAGGATCATCAGGAACTCCATCAGGAGCCATGCGCCGGACGGCCTCTTCTGGCATGTGCCGACCGGCCGGAACCGCGTCAGCCGCTATCCGAGGGCGGCGCATACCGGGGCCGCGATCTACCATTACGGCTGGGTCAGGAGCGAGGAGGAGATGAACCGGAAGTCCGAGGGGGTGCAGAAGTACTGGAACAAGGACCACCGGAAGATCGACTACCGGGAGATCGACCAGGAGATCATCCGGGAGTTCACCGGATCGCATCCTGCGGCCATCCGCGAATGGCTGCCGAAGGAGTCCGGGGTGTTCCGGGCCGATCCGTCCCATGTGCTGACCCGGCGGGAGAGGAAGCACCGCCTCGTGCGGCGCATCGAGCGTCTGTTCGGGCTGGAGCTGAGCAAGAAACACTTCATCCCGTTCAAGCCATGATGCCGTCAGTCGTCCTCCTGCCGAACTGGATCGGTGACCTGCTGCTTGCCCTCTCGGTCGTCGCGAGGTTCCCTGAGGAGCGCCGCAGGAACACGACGCTGCTTGTGCCGAAGCATATGGGCGGGCTGGTGAGGCTCCTGTGCGACCTGCCGCAGATACCATTCGACCGGGCCGACGGGGCGGAGTTGGCCCGTACCGTGGCTGCCGTGAGAGCAGGGGGGTTCAGGAGCATCTACCTGCTGCCGTACTCGTTCTCCTCGGCGTGGTTTGCCGTCAAGTCGGGCGTGCCGAACCGGCGAGGGCTCTCACGTGAGATGCGACGTTTCCTGCTCACCGACCCGCTTCCCGGCAGCCTGAGGAACAAGTCGCGGCACATCACCATGGAGTATGCCGAAATCCTCGATACCTCGTTTTCTCCACCCGAGTTGTGGGATGGGGTTGGGGTGAAACCTGACCGGACTTATGCCGGCTCGATCGTCTATTGTCCCGGCGCGGCTTATGGGCCGGCAAAGCGGTGGCCGCACTTCCCGGAGCTGGCCGGGCTGCAGAAAGGGTACGGTATCGTCGTGCTCGGGACGGCTGCCGACGGGGACTCGGCAAGGGAGGTGGGGCGCACGGCTCCGGGGAGGGTGAGAGACCTGACCGGCAGGACCTCGCTGGCCGAGGCTGCGGCAATCATGGCCGGAGCCCGCGCGGTCGTCTCGAACGATTCGGGGCTCATGCATCTTGCGGGATATCTCGGTGTACCGGTCATCGGTATCTTTGGTTCGACGAGCCCGGTCTGGACCCGTCCGCTGGGCAAAAGGAGCGTTGCGGTCGGCTCGCCCGAGCCGTGTTCGCCATGTTTCCAGAGGAGCTGCAGGTACGGCCATTACCGCTGCCTCGGACAGATCACCCCCTACGAGGTGGTTGAAAGGCTGCAGCCTTTCCTGGATTCCCGGGTTGAAGCGCCAACGGGCATCCCGCCTGTCATCGGTCCAGGGCTTTCCTGAGGAGTATCTTCGGGTAGGTCGCTTTCCACTTCAAGCCATATTTCCGATCGGCCAGTATCGCCAACGCCTGCCGGTAAAGACCGATATGGAGCAGCGATTCGACAAGGAACGCGTGCTGCTGCCTGGAGTTTGTGGCGTATTCCTTATGGGTAACATAGGCCAGTAGGCGTTTGGAAAGGCGAGGCATGCACCGGCAGTGCCGAGCGGCTATCTTTTTGCAGAACCCGATGAAATACTCGTTCACGAAGAGCGATGCGGGCATCTGTTCGACGAATCCGAGCAGCTCTTCCTCGTCAAGCACATCCGGGAAGTTCGACATTCCGTGAAATCCGAACTGCCGTTCGTAAGCGGTGAATTCGAAGGAGAAGCTCCGGGCGATCTCTGCAGGTGCAAAGACGATGTCATGAGCGGATTCAAGCAGTTTCCGGTTGGTGACGCAGATGCAGTCGTCTTCGGGATGGTGGGGAACGATCTCGTCGTAGGTAAGCGCCTCCAGCAGCCTGGATGACCGCAAGGAAAATCCACCATTGCCTACGATCGGGCCTTCTTTGGTGAGCCACGGGGAGCCGATGTAGTCATAGTCGAGAAAGCGCCTGTCCCAGCCCTCCGGATGAATCACAAAACCGTCCCATTGGATGACGAGGCAATGACTGGTCGAGACAAGTCCGGCCAGCCTCTTGATCATGAATGTCGAATAAGTTTCGATATCCACGATGTTGTCGATCCTGTGAACCCGAAGCCTGGTGATACCGTTATCGGGGACTGTGAAGTCGTGGTTCGTGACGAATATGACCTCCCCGAAACTGATTTCCCTGCACGACCGGGTGACCGCTTCAAAACCAAGTTCCGGAAACCTGGTATCGATGCAGCATAACGTGATTTCGGGCAGGCTGATCATGGTTGGCCAGCCAGGTTCGGCCTGTCGTCAGTAGCTCCATCCTCTCCCGAGTTTACCGGCAAACAGATCTCCTCAAGCAGCTTTCTTACGGCGAGCGTCACCATCTCATTCCCGATATCCACCACATCCTCCGTCGGCGAGACGATCACCTCCTGGCGCGTGCTCAGGGGGGCGAAGAGGCGGCTGTCGGCGGGGTTGAAGCGGTAGAGCGCCACCAGGGGCCTGTCGGAGCAGGCGGCGACGTGGACGAGCGAGGTGTCGGGAGTGACGAGGAACTTGAGCCGGTCGACGATCTTCCAGACCTCGTACATGTTCCTGGTGGACGGCGTCTCGAGCACGTTCGGGTGCGGCGCCTCCAGTTTCCGCTTTTCTTCGAGGTCGCCCGGGGAGGAGAAGATGACGAACCGTTCGTCGGGGAAGCTGCGGATCAGTTCCGACCACTGTTCGAGCGCGCGGTGTCCGCCCGGGGTGCCGACGCTGATATTGATGCCGATATAGGCATCCTGCGGCATCGAATCGAGGAGGGCGGAGACCTCATTCGAAACCGGCATCTCAGGAATATAGGGCCTTGGCGTCCCGGGCATTTCACCGTCTATGGCCTTGAGGAGCGCAAGGTTCCTCCGGGACTCGTGCGTGCCTGCCGGCATGTCGAGCAGGCAGTCGAAGAGCTGTTCGCCGCCGTTGTTGCGGTAGCCGACCTTGTATCCGGCCCTGATGAGCCGGGACTGCAGCAGGAAGGAGGTGGAGCGGTGGTCCTTCGAGTTGAACAGCACATCGTATTTCCTGGGCCAGAATTCGAGGAGGTAGCGTTTCAGGTCGCGTTTGGCGTGGTAGACGCCGGCGACGTTCCGGTCCTGCCTGAAGAAGTCGAAAATGACCTGCCTGAACGCGACCACGTAGATCGAGGCTTCAGGATGGTCCCGCTTGAGGGCGGCGATCAGGGGGGTGAGCATGATGGCGTCGCCGAAGCACTCCCTGGCGAGGATCACCACGCTGCGGAGCGGGCCCTTGAACTTTGCGGCAGGCCTGCCGGGAGGGTTTCCGGTCATATCAGGGGGTCATGCATTGAAGAATTCGCGGTACCAGGCAACGAACCGGTCTACACCCTCCCGGACGGTGGTTTCCGGCCTGTAGCCGAAATCCCGCTCGAGGTCGGCGACATCGGCGTAGGTTGACGGGACATCGCCGGGCTGGATGGGCAGCAGGTTCTTCTCGATGGTCGTGCCGAGGGCCTGTTCGATGGCCGAGATGAACTCCATCAGCCGGACCGGCCGGCTGTTGCCGATGTTGTAGACCCGGTAGGGGGCGGAGGATGACCCCGGGTCCGGGGCGGCTCCGGACCAGTCTGGATTCGGCTGGGCAGGGTGGTCGATGATCCTGACGACCCCCTCCACGATATCGTCGACGTAGGTGAAGTCGCGCTGCATCTCGCCGTAGTTGAAGACGTCGATCGGCCGGCCTTCCAGGGCCGCCTTCGTGAAGAGGAAGAGCGCCATGTCGGGCCTTCCCCAGGGGCCGTAGACCGTGAAGAACCTGAGCCCCGTGGTCGGTATGCCGTAGAGGTGGCTGTAGGTATGCGCCATCAGTTCATTCGACTTTTTGCTTGCCGCATAGAGGCTGACGGGGTGGTCGACGTTGTGGTGCACGGAGAAGGGCTGGCGCTCGTTCAGCCCGTAGACCGAGGAGCTCGATGCGTAGCTGAGGTTGCGGACGCCGTTGTGCCGGCAGGCTTCCAGGATGTTGAGGAACCCGACGATGTTGGCGCTGACGTAGGCGCGGGGATTGGTCAGCGAGTAGCGGACCCCCGCCTGGGCGGCAAGATTGCACACGGCGTCGAACTTCTCGGCCCGGAAGAGGGTGTCGAGGGCGTCGCCGTCCTCGAGGTCGAGCTTCACGAAACGGTAGTTGCCGAACTTCGTCGAGGCGAGGGGCTTGCCGTAGGAGATCCCGTCCTTGGCGATGCCGGAGAAGGCCAGGCGGCCGTACTTGACCCGCGGGTCGTAGTAGTCGTTGATGTTGTCGAGCCCGACGACCTCGTCGCCCCGTGAGGCGAGACGCTCTGCCAGATGGAATCCGATGAAGCCGGCCGTGCCGGTGACGAGGATTTTCACGTGTGTCCTGTGATATGCCCGTGGTGCGGACAGTTGAGCCGATGCCGTAGACCCTGGTTCGTTTCCAAAGATACTATTTCTGCGAAAAATGGAGGCAATGGCGATACGGGTCGGCAGGTTGTTTCCTATCTTCGAATTCGACCGGACTTTTTCGAAGAAGCTGCAACCGAACACCGGAGGCCCATGAACCCCCTTGTCGAGACCGGAAGCGGCAGGCGACCCGGCATCCTTTCCACCATTCTCGCGCTGTTCGGCGTGCTGCTGCTCTATCCGCTTGCCGGTACCCTGCTGACGATGCTGGCGACCGGATGGCGCGGTATCGATCCCGATTTCAGGTTGCTCGATCCTGCGGTGATGTCCCGCCTCAGGATCGCCCAGGCCGTCGGCCAGGTGCTCGCCCTGGCCCTTCCTGCCCTTCTCCTGGCCTGGAGGCACTCCGGCAGCCGCACGCCGTTCGATGCCGAGAACCTCTCCTGGCTGGGCCTCGGCACCCGGCCAGGCCCCGGCATCCTTGCGGCGGCATCGGCAGGCATGCTGCTCCTGCAGCCGTTGATGTACTCGATCACCGAGCTCCAGAACCTCCTGCTTCCCTACCTCGGGGAGGCCGGCAGGGCGATGCTCCGCGACCAGGGACGGCTCGAACTGTTCATCAGGAAGATCGCGGCGAGCGACTCCGTGCCCGGTTTCATCGGCGTTGTGGCCGTTCTGGTGGCAACGCCCGCGCTCTGTGAGGAGCTTTTCTTCCGCGGCTATGTCCAGAAGAGCTTTTCGGTGGCTCTTTCGCCGGCCAAGGGGCTCCTCCTGACCGGTTTCATCTTTGCCCTGTTCCACCTTGAGCCGTCGAATATCGTCCCGCTCACGTTGCTTGGGTGGTATATTGGGTATATTTACCGGAAATCGGGCAACCTCGCCGCTCCAGCCGTTGCCCACGGCACCAACAACCTTGCCGCGCTCCTTTTCCTGGAGGGGGAGGGTTGGCTTTCTGGTTTTCCGGTTGCATCCGGAAGCCATAGCCTTATCTCGATGTGGCAGTGGTGGCTCTTTGTGGCTGCTTCCTGCACGCTTTTTGTCCTGCTGATCCGCCGGTTCCCGGAACCGGCAGCCTCGGCAAATTCCGATATCAACGTCTGACCGGCACCCGACCATGTCCTCGATACTGCACAACAATCTGTTCCAGCGGGTCGCCGTGGCCCTCGTGGGCATTCCGCTCCTGCTCTGGGTCAACATCCAGGGTGGCCTCCCCTTCCTCGGGCTGGTGCTCGTGCTGAGCCTCATGGCGACCTACGAGTTCCGGAGCCTGGCGACGCATCGGGCGCATCCGCCGACGCTGCTGCTCCTCCTGCCGATGACCGCATTCCTCCAGGCCAACTTCTATTTCCGTTTCATCGACTACTGGGAGGCGGTGCTCGCCGTCGTGATGCTGCTCTACGTCGTCGAGCTCTGGCGGCAGCAGGGGTCGCAGTTCCTGAACATCGGCTCGACGCTCGTCGGGCTGCTCTACGTCAACCTTTCGTTCGGCGCCTTCCTGCGGCTCAGGCTGGCAGGGGCCGTCCCCGGAGCCCCCGGTTATGCCGCAGGGGCCTCGCTCGTGCTGCTGCTTTTCGTCTGCGTCTGGGGGGCCGATACCTTCGCCTATTTCGGCGGGAGCCGGTTCGGCGGGAAGCTCATCGGCAGGAAGCTCTTTCCGCGGCTGAGCCCGAAAAAGAGCTGGGAGGGCTATTTCTGCGGCATCCTCGGCAGTTTCGCGGTCGCGTGGCTCTGCTCCCGGTACGTGCCGGGCTTCCCCGACGGCAGGGCCCCCCTTGTCGGGCTGCTGATCGGCGTGGTCAGCCCCGCGGGCGACCTGATGGAGTCGATGTTCAAGCGTGATGCCGGCGTGAAGGACTCCTCGGGCATCATTCCCGGACATGGCGGCGTGCTCGACCGGTTCGACACCGTCATGTTCATCGCCCCGCTGCTCTACTTCTTTTTCAGGTGAGGAGTGGTCCGTGATGCGTCTCGCGTTACGGTTTTTCGTATATTAAGCCCATCGTTTTCGAAGTTCCTCAACGCGCGGCCCCGCGGCAAGATTTCTCCTCCATGAAAATCGAAGCCCTCCTTTCGGCAAAGTATATCGCCCTGAACATCGAGGCAGAGAGCAAAAGCCAGGTGATCGACCGCATGCTCGCCCTCGTTGCCGGCCATGACCTCGTGACCGACCAGGAGCAGCTCGGGGCGGATGTCTGGAGGCGTGAGCGGGAGATGTCGACCGGCATCGGAAAGAATATCGGGCTCCCGCACGCCAAGACCGCGGCGGTCACCAGTCCGCTGCTCGCCATGGCCACCTTGAGCGGCGAGGTCGATTTCGACGCCATCGACAGCCAGCCGGTTCGGCTCGTGTTCCTGCTGGCGACTCCCGAGGCGATGCTCTCCGAGCATCTGAAGCTCCTCGGCCGCATCACGCGGATCGCCGGGAAGGATGAGGTCAGGGAGAGGATCCTGCAGGCCGGGTCGCCGCTCGAGGTGCTCGAACTGATGCGGCAGGAGGAGAAGGATTTGCCGCAAATATAAATTCCAGCAAGGGCAGTAGAGCGTTATGGCACAGTTCCAGGCAGTAAAGGGGGCAAAGGACATCTTCCCCGAAGAGATCGCCAGGTGGCACTATATCGAGGAGGTGGTCCGTTCGGTGACCGCCCTCTACGGCTTCAGCGAGGTCCGAACGCCGGTGTTCGAGTATACCGAGCTCTTCCAGCGCGGCATCGGATCGACCACCGACATCGTGGGCAAGGAGATGTTCACCTTCCTTCCCGATCCCAACGGCCGCTCGATCACCCTCAGGCCCGAGATGACGGCCGGGGTGATGCGGGCGTTCCTGCAGAAGAACCCCGGCGGCGGGGCGCCGGTGCACAAGCTCTACTACATTGCCGACCTGTTCCGCAAGGAGCGTCCGCAGGCCGGGCGCCAGCGCCAGTTCACCCAGTTCGGCGCCGAGCTGCTCGGCGCCGCCTCCCCGGCGGCGGTCGTGGAGGCGATCTCGCTGATGATGCAGGTGTTCGGCACCCTCGGGCTTCAGGGGCTCAAGCTGCGCATCAACTCGCTCGGCGACCTCGAAGACCGCGCACGCTACCGCGAAGAGCTGAGGAGCTACCTCGAGCCATACCACGACAGGCTCGACGAGGCGTCGCGGGAGCGCTTCGGGAAGAACCCGCTGCGCATCCTCGATTCGAAGAATCCGGCGGTCCGGGAGATCGTTGCCGGCGCACCGAGGCTGCTCGACTGCATCAAGCCGGAAGGGCGGGCTGAGTTCGACCGGGTGCTGGGCTACCTCTCGGACCGCGACATCGCCTACGAGGTGGACCACCTGCTGGTCAGGGGGCTCGACTATTACGGCCATACGGCCTTCGAGGTGGTCAGCTCGGAACTCGGGGCCCAGGACGCCCTCGGTGGGGGCGGCCGCTACGATGCCCTCTCGAAGGAGCTCGGAGGGAGCGCGGAGATCCCTGCGGTCGGCTTTGCCGTCGGCATGGAGCGCCTCGTCATCGCCATGGAGAGGCAGGGGCTGTTCGCCACCCTCTCCCCCCACGGCCCGCGGGTGTTCGTGGTGCTGCAGGACACCGCCCTCGAGGAGCAGGCGATGCGCATCGCCGACCGGCTCCGCAGGGCAGGGGTGGCCACCGAGACCGACCTTGCCGGGCGCAGCATGAAGGCCCAGATGCGGGAGGCCAACCGCCTCATGGCGGAGTTCGCCCTGTTCGTGGGCCAGGACGAGGTGGCATCGGGGAGCTACACGCTCCGGAACCTTCGCACCTCGGAACAGGTGGCGCTGGCGCTCGACGCGATTCCCGGGGTGCTGCTCGAATCATCGAAACGCTGAGGGGGCCATGCATAAGCTGACGCTGTACGGTGCGCCGCAGTGCTGCCTGTGCGCCGACGCCAAGGAGGTGCTCGACAGGGTCCGGCAGCGTGTCGACTTCGAGCTCGAGATGGTCGACATCTCTGGCGACCCCCGACTGGTCGAGCTCTACGGCACCGAGATCCCGGTGCTCTGCATCGACGGGGCCAAGGCCTTCAGGTACGGGATCCACGAAAAGAAGCTCCTCCAGCTGCTCTCGAAAAGCTGACCGCCCTGTCGGGAACGAATGACCCGCCATTCCGGTTCTTACTTGCACGAAGGCCGCAGGGACGGCCTCGATACCACTACTTACATGATCTTCATCCGGTTTCTCCTGCTGCTCCTCTTCGTCTACCTTGTGGTGAGGGCGACCGCGAGGCTGCTCTTCAGGCTGCTTGGAATCAGGGAGCTCTCCTCCATGGCCGGAAACCGCAGGCCACGATCGAAGATGCATGAACCTTCCGGTGCCGTGGATGCCGATTACGAGGTGGTCGAAAGCCATATTGCGGACGATGCCCGGAGGGGATGAATCCTTTTGGCAAGTGTGCACTTTTTTTGTACATTGTCGCAGACCGGAGCTCCGGCTTTGTCTGACGGTTTTCTGAAAGTGGGGACTCCCCACTTTTTTGTTTTCGGCAACATGACAGCGATGCAGAGGAATGGAAGGAAGGATACGGACGGTGATCGATGAGGTGACGGCCGAGGTTTCGGCCGGGGCCGGCCAGGATATCTACCTGGTGGAGGCGGCAATCCGTGGCGGCGGCAGGAAGATCGAGCTGACGGTCGATACCGACCGGGGCATCAGCATCGACCTCTGTGCGAAGCTGAGCCGCAAGATCCGCGAGCGCCTTGAGGGCGATGTCGAGTTCGAGGCGCTGGCCTCCGGAGATTTCGAGCTGACGGTCTCTTCGCCGGGCATCGGCGAGCCGATCAGGGTGCCGAGGCAGTACCTTCGTCATGCCGGCAGGCTGATCAGGGTGGTGTTCCTCGATTCCGAGGAGGAACGGCAGGAGCTGACCGGGAGGCTGCTGAGCACCGGCCTGGACGCCGATGAGCCGTTCATCGTGCTCGAGCCGCAGGTCTCGGCCAAAAAGAAGCGGTCGGCGGAGCATCCGCCGGTTACCCTGCGCCTTGCCGATGTGCTCAAGTCCACGGTGCAGATAGAGTTCTAGTACGGGTGTATTCAATCAGTCATATCGTTCTCAGGTTATTATATAACATTAGGATCACACAGCGATGCCAAGAAAGCAAGTGAAGGGCGAAACCCACGACCAGAAAGCGATGATTGCCAGCGCTTTCGGCGAGATCGAGCAGTCCAAGATTTTTCTGGACAAGCGTTCCGAGAGTGCGGCGGTGAAGATGGATATCGCCGACCTGCTCAAGGAGATCATCCAGAAGCAGCTCAGGAAGGACTACGATCCCGAGGTTGAGGCGAATATCTTCATCAATCCCGAGCGTGGGGATTTCGAGGTCTACATCCTGAAGAAGATCGTGGAGGAGGTCGACCTTCCCACCATCGAGATCGCCCTCGACGAGGTACGGGCGATCGACGATTCGCTCGAGCTTGGCGATTACTACGAAGAGGGGCCGATCAAGCTGGACGACTACCTCACCAGGAAGTCGATCCAGATCATCAAGCAGTCGGTGCAGAAGAAGGTCCGCGATCTCGAGCGCCTTGTGGTCTATGAAGACTGCCTCGAGAAGGTGGGCGAAGTGGTTGCCGGCGAGGTTTACCAGGTCCGCCCGAACGAGGTGATCTTCACCTACAACACCTCGAAGGACCACCGCGTCGAGCTCGTGCTGCCGAAAGCCGAGATGATGAAGAAGGACAACCCCCGCCGCACGCCGAGGATGAAGCTCTACGTCAAGCGGATCGAACGTGAAAAGGTCAAGCTGCGCAACGACGACGGCAGCGTGGTCGAACGCGAGAAGCCGGATGGCGGCATGAAGGTGATCGTCTCCCGCGTCGATGACCGCTTCCTCTACAAGCTTTTCGAAAGCGAGGTTCCCGAGATCCTGGACGGCCTGATCGTGATCAAGGGCATCGCCCGTGTTCCGGGCGAGCGCGCCAAGGTGGCCGTGGAGTCCACCAGCTCGAGGATCGACCCGGTCGGAGCTACCGTCGGCTACCGTGGCAAGCGCATCCATAGCATCGTCAAGGAGCTGAACAACGAGAACATCGACGTCATCTACTACACCGACGAGCCGCAGATCTTCATCTCCCGCGCGCTCCAGCCGGCCAAGATCGACCCGATGACCGTCCACGCGGACATGAAGACCCGCAAGGCAAGGGTGATGCTCAAGCCTGACCAGATCAAGTACGCCATCGGCAAGAACGGCAACAACATCCATCTTGCCGAAAAGCTGACCGGCTACGAGATCGACGTCTACCGCGACGTGATCGACAAGTCCCTGGAAGACCCGAACGATATCGACATCATCGAGTTCCGCGAGGAGTTCGGCGACGACATGATCTACCAGCTGCTCGACGGCGGCCTCGATACCGCCAAGAAGATCCTTACGGCAGGAATCGACGAGATCGAAGAGGCGCTGGTCGGTACGCAGAAGACCGAGGAGCTGTTCGTCTTCAACAAGGGCCGCAAACCGGTCAAGCCCAAGGAGCGCAGGGTCTCCGACGAGGAGAAGCGCTACTGGAAGAAGATCGCCGAGACGATCTACAGGACCGTCCGGGAGCAGTTCAACGACGAGGACCTCGAAGCCCTCCTTTCGGGCGACGGCCTGTTCTCCGAGGAGCGCAAGGACGAAGAATCAAACTGAATTACAGGATACAATCATCCAGGGAGAAGGCAATGGCCATAGAGGAAAAGCAGATAAGGGTCCGGATCAGTGACATAGCCAGGGAGCTGCAGGTCAGCCCTCAGGAGGTCCTGCATTTCGTCAAGCAGGAGGGGGGGAAGGTGGCTTCCACCTCCTCAATGGTTGGTGAAGAGATGCGCGACCAGATCCTCGGCCATTTCAGCCAGGAGAAGAAGCAGGTCGACGAAACCCGCAAAATCAGGGCCGAGAAGCAGAAGCGCCTGACCAGGCTCGAAGAGCAGTCCAGGAAGGCTTATGAGAAGGAGCAGCAGCTCCAGGAGACCCTGAGCAGCGGGGTGGTTGTTCCCCATCTGGCCGAAACGAAGCGCGAGGCGGTCGTCGAGCCGGCCAGGCCGGTTCCGGTTCCGGTTGAGCCTGTCGTTGCTCCTGCTTTCGTTCAGGCGGAGGCCGTCCAGGCCGAGCCGGCTGAAGTGCAGCCCGAACCGGCCGTTGCCGAACCGGTTCCTGTCGAGGCCGCAGCGGCTCCTGCTCCTGTTTCGGTTCCTGTCCCGGAACCTGCAGCCACGGAGGGTGGCAGCATCCTGGTGCAGACGCTTCCCGATTCGATGAACACCTTCGAGGCGCCCCAGAAGATCGGCGGCCTGACGGTGCTCGGCACCATCGAGGTGCTGAGCGAGGCCGACCGCAAGAAGAAGGCCCGCAAGAAGAACTTCCGCGAGAAGGCCGACGAGCTCAAGGACGAGTTCGAAGGCGCCGGCACCACCGCCGTCACCGAAGAGGGCGGCGATGGCCGCCCCCGGGCACCGAAGGCCGAAGGCGAAACCGGGACCGCGACCGCGACCGGTGCCGCAGACGACCTTTTCGGCAAGAAGAAGAAGGGCAAGAAGAAGAAAAAGCCGGAGGTGGACGACAAGGTCATCTCGCAGAACATCAAGAACACGATCAGCGGCATGGACGACAGCGGCAGCTCCGCCTCCCGCCAGAAGTTCCGCAAGATCCGCCGCATGGAGCGCGAGCGCGAGTTCGAGGAGGCGGAGGCGATCCGCGAGGCCGAGAGCTCGATCATCCGCGTGACCGAGTACGCCTCGCCGCACGAGCTCGCCGAGCTGATGGGCGTCACGGCCAAGGAGATCATCCAGAAGTGCTTCTCCCTGGGCAAGTTCGTCACGATCAACCAGCGTCTCGACAAGGAGACGATCGAACTGATCGTGCTGGAGTTCGGTTTCGAGGCGGAGTTCATCTCCGAGATCGAGGCCACCTCGGTCGAGGAGCTGGTCGACAATCCCGACGACCTGCAGATCCGTCCGCCGGTGGTGACCATCATGGGCCACGTCGACCACGGCAAGACCTCGCTGCTCGACTACATCCGCCGGAGCAACGTGGTGGCCGGCGAGTCCGGCGGCATCACCCAGCACATCGGCGCCTACGAGGTGTCGGTCGAGGGCGGTCGCCACATCACCTTCCTCGACACGCCGGGGCATGAGGCCTTCACGGCGATGCGAGCCCGCGGCGCGCAGGTGACCGATATCGTCATCCTCGTGGTGGCGGCCGACGACAGCGTCATGCCGCAGACCATCGAGGCGATCAACCACGCCAAGGCGGCCGGCGTGCCGATCGTCGTGGCGCTGAACAAGATCGACAAGCCGGAGGCAAACCCCGAGAAGATCAAGACGCAGCTCTCCGAAGCGGGCGTGCTGGTCGAGGACTGGGGCGGCGAGTACCAGTGCCAGGAGATCTCCGCCAAGAAGGGGCTCAACATCAAGGAGCTGATGGACAAGGTGCTTACCGAGGCCGAGATCCGCGACCTCAAGGGCAACTACTCGAGGGAGATTCCCGCGAGCGGCATCATCGTCGAGTCCGAGCTGGACAAGGGCAAGGGCGTCGTCTCGACCGTGCTCGTGCAGCGCGGCTTCCTGAAGGTTGGCGACCCGTTCGTCGCCGGCAACACGATGGGCAAGGTCAGGGCGCTCATGGACGAGCGCGGCAAGAGGATCCCCGAGGCCGGCCCGAGCCGCCCGGTACGCGTGCTCGGTTTCGAGGAGCTGCCGCAGTCGGGCGACGTGATGACGGTCATGGCTTCGGACCGCGAGGCCCGCGACGTCGCGCAGAAGCGCCAGGTGATCCGCCGCGAGCACGAGTTCCGCCGCAGCACCCGCGTCAAGCTCGACAGCATTGCCCGCCAGATCAAGGAGGGGCTCAAGAAGGAGCTCAGCGTCATCATCAAGGCCGATACCGACGGCTCGATCCAGGCGCTGGCCGACGGCCTCATGAAGATCCACAACGAAGAGGTGAAGGTGCAGATCATCCACCAGGGCGTGGGCCAGATCACCGAGACCGACGTGCTGCTGGCCGCGGCTTCGGACGCCATCATCATCGGCTTCAGGGTCAGGCCGAACGTCAACGCCAAGCGGCTTGCCGAGAAGGAGGACCTCGACGTCCGATTCTACAGCGTCATCTACCACGTGCTCGAGGATGTCGAGAAGGCGCTCGAGGGCATGCTCTCGCCCGAGCTGCACGAGGAGAGCCTCGGCTCGATCGAGATCCGCCAGGTGTTCAGGGTGCCGAAGGTCGGCAACGTCGGCGGCTCCTACGTGCTCGAAGGCAAGGTGTTCCGCGACTCCAAGATCCGCCTGCTGCGCGACGGCGTGCAGATCTTCGACGGCCAGCTCGATTCGCTCAAGCGCTTCAAGGACGACGTCAAGGAGGTCGATGCCGGCTACGAGTGCGGCCTGAGCATCAAGGGGTATGACGACATCAAGGTCGGCGACATCGTCGAGGCCTACAAGATCGTCGAGAAGAAGCGCAAACTCTGATCGGGAGGCATCGATGTCCATCAGGACCGAAAAAGTGTCGTCGCTCCTCCAGCGGGAGCTGAGCGACATCCTGCAGAAGGAGCTGCCGCGCAGCGGCCCGCTGGCCACGGTCGTGGAGGTGAAGATCACTCCCGACCTCGGCATCGCCCGCGCCTACATCTCGGTCATCGGGCCGGAAAAGGAGCGGGAGGCCCTCATGGAGCACCTCAGGGAGGAGACCAAGACCATCCGCAAGATCCTCTCCTCGAGGATCCGCCACCAGTTCCGCCGCATCCCGGAGCTCGAGTTCCATGAGGACCGGCTCTTCGAGAAGGCCAGCCGGATCGAGCAGCTGCTCAGGTCGGTCAGGCCCTCGTCGCCCGGCCAGACCCCCGAAGGGGAGTAACCTGTCCGGGCGGGGTTGCTATGGCAGTTTCAGGCGACATCCGGGTGCTCAGCGAAGAGGGGGATTTCCTCCTCGTCGACAAGCCGCTCGACTGGACCTCGTTCGACGTGGTCGCCAGGGTCCGTGGCGCCTACAAACGGAACGGAGCCCCGAGGAAGGTTGGCCACTGCGGTACCCTCGATCCGAAGGCTACGGGCCTGCTGATCCTCGCCACCGGACGCAAGACCAAGTCGATCGCTTCGCTCGAGGTGCTGGACAAGGAGTACGACGGCATCATCCGCCTCGGAGCCCGTACGGCCAGCCACGACACCGAATCACCCGAATACGATCACCGAGACCTTTCTGCCCTCACGGAAGAGGGGGTCAGGGTTGCCACCGCTCCTTTCCTCGGGACGAGGATGCAGCAGCCCCCGATGCACTCCGCTGTCTGGCACAACGGCAAGCGCCTTTACGAACTGGCGCGACAGGGCCACGAGGTGAAGGAGCGCAAGGCCCGGGAGATCGAGGTCTACGAATTCGAAGTCACGGCCGTCCGGCTTCCCGATGTCCACTTCAGGCTTCGGGTCTCCAAAGGGGCCTATGTGCGGGTGATCGCGCATGAATTCGGTGAGCTGCTCGGGGTCGGCGGCTACCTTGCCGCCCTCCGCAGGACCGCAATCGGCGGTTACCGCCTCGAGGGGGCGATGAGCGTCGAGGGGATCGTCGGCGAGATCGCCCGGGCGGCCGCAACAGAAGGGTAAAACAGCAGAGGTATGCGCATTCTCGAATTGCAGGGCTCGACGATCCGGGACTACCGCACCGGCAGGGAGGAGGCGTTGCCCCCCTTCCCCTCGGCGGTGACGGTCGGTTCGTACGACGGCCTGCACGTCGGCCACCGGAAGATCATCGGTACGATGGTTGCTCGTGCCCGCGGCGAGGGGCTGCGCAGCGTCGTGGTCACCTTCAAGCCGCATCCGAGGTTCGTGCTCGATCCGGCCTCACCCTGTCCCGTCAGGCTGCTGACCACCCTCGAAGAGAAGATCGGCTACCTCGAACCGATGGATGTCGACCTGCTGCTCGTCGTCCGGTTCGATGCCGCGTTCGCGCAGCGCAGTT
>OMIK01000036.1 GCA_900299075.1 Chlorobi bacterium Chlorobi_1 | reverse complement strand
GGGAGCAGGGCGGGCGGCGGGGTGAACATGGTGGAAGCCATGCCGAGCGGACCGGAGAAGCGCGCCCTGAAGTTCGAGTCGAGGCCCCGCCCGGTCAGCGACTCCTCGATGCTGCCGAGGAGCATGAAGTTGAGGTCGCTGTAGATGGTCCTGCTGCCCGGCGCGCAGACGAGCGTATCCCGGTCGATGGCGTTGAGCGCCTCCTCCCTGCCGTTGCAGGTGTCAGCGAAGTAGCGGTGCGCCCTGAGGCCAGAAACGTGGCGCATCAGCTGCCCGACGGTGACCCCTCCCTTGCCGTTCGAGGCGAAGGCAGGCCGGTAGCGGCCAACAGGCGAGGCGAGCTCGAGGGAGTCCCGCTCGACGAGCTGCATGGCGATGCTGGTGGTCACGACCGCCTTGGTGAGGGAGGCGGCGTCGTAGATGGTGGTGGTGTCGGCGGGGGCGCTTTTCGGGTCGTAGGTCAGGCGGCCGTATGCCTTGTGGAAGACGACCCTGCCGTGGTGGATGACCGCGATGCTGGCGCCGGGAAAGACGCTGTCCGCGACGGCGCTCCGCATGAGCTGTTCCAGTCGGATGAAGTCGGTTGCGGAGGCTCTTGCCGGGATGGCGGCGCAGAGGAGGGCCAGTCCGGCGAGGGGCGCGGCGACCCGGCGGAGCGTCCCGAGGGGGCTCCGCCGGACGGGATCAGAAGAGCGAGAACTTGACATAGCGTCCGGGCTTCCTCTTCAGGTCGGTCAGGAGCGAGTCGAGCGAGCTCATCGTGCGGGTCATGTTGTCGTAGAGGGCAGGGTCGGAGCCCAGCTTGCCGAGGGTGCCCTGGGTGCTGTTCAGCTTCGCGGTGGTCGTCTTCAGGTTCTCGATCGTCTGGGCGGTGTTGTCCGCCAGCGCCTTGTCCTTCATCAGCCTCGGCAGCAGGCCGTTGCCTTTGGAGAGGCCGGTGCTGACCTTCGAGAGCTCGGCCGAGGTGGTGCGCAGGTTCGCCATGGTCTCCTGCAGTTCGTTGCCCATCTTCTCGTCGGAGATGAGGCGTCCGGCGGGGCCCTTGCCGTTGTTGAGGTTGTCGAGCAGGGTGTTGAGCTTCTCCAGGGTCGCCTTGGCGTTCGTGGTCAGTCCGGCAAGGCCGTCGTCGGTTTCGAGCCGGATGAAGTCCCCCTCACTGACCGAGGGCCCCTTGCCGGTGGTGATGTCCACATACTTGTCCCCGAGGATGCCGAGTGAGCGGATGGTCGCTTTCGAGTCCTTCGTGACCAGCCCGGCGAATTCATTCCTCAGCTTGAGCTCGGCGATGACATACAGGGAGTCGTGCTGCGTGGTGAAGTTGAGCTTCGAAACGGTGCCGATCTTCTTGCCGGAGACGGCGACGAAGTTGTTCTCCGCCAGGCCGTTGACGTTCTGGCTCATGAACCTGATGGTCGTCACGCCGGTGAACATGCTGGTGTTCTTGCCGATCACCAGGCCGAGATAGGCGGCGAACCCGAGGCCGAGCACGAAGAAGATGCCGGTTTTCAGGTCGCTCCATTTCAGTTCTTTCAGGTTTTTCATGCGTTGTCCGGGATCTAGGGATATTAAAGTTCGAGGATCTTGTCCGACAGGATTGAGCGGATGAACGGGTGGTCGGACTCATGCAGCTTGCCGGTCGGGCCGTCGAAGATGATCTTTCCCTGGTAGAGGACCGCTGTCTCGTCCGCGATGGCGAACACGTCGTCGATGATGTGGGTGACGAAGACTGCACCGAGGTTGCTGTTCTGCCGGAGGTCGGCGATCAGGTTGAGGATCTTCTTCGAGCTGACCGGGTCGAGGCCCGCCGTCGGTTCATCGAACAGGATCATGCCGGGATTGAAGATCAGGGCCCTGCCGATGGCAACGCGCTTCTTCATGCCGCCGCTGAGGCTTTCGGGAAGCTGGTTCTCGTAGCCCTCGAGGCCGGCGAAGCGGATCTGCTCCATGACCCGGTGTTCGATCTCCTCGTCGGGAAGCTGCAGGTTCTCCCTGAGGAAGAAGCTCATGTTCTGGCTGATGGTCATGGAGTCGAAGAGGGCGTTGCCCTGGAAGACGATCCCCATTTTCCGCCTGATCGGGTAGAGCTCGGTCTCCTTGAGCGGGGTGATGTCGATGCCGTCGACGAACACCTGGCCGCTGTTCGGCTTGATCAGGCCGAGCATGAGCTTGATGATGGTGCTCTTGCCGACGCCGCTGGGGCCGAGCACCGCCTTGATGGTGTTGTTCCTTACGGTAAGCGAGACCTTGTCGAGGATTACCTTCTCGCCGTATTTCAGTGTGACGTTCCTGAGTTCGATCATGTTCGTTAATGCATGAAATCGAGCACGAGCTTCGAGACGTAGAAGTTGGCGACGAGCACCAGCCCCGACGAGACCACGATTCCCTTGATGGTCGACCTTCCCACGCCCGCGGTGCCGCCCCGGGCCGAGAAGCCGTTGAAGCTGCTGACCAGCGTAATGATGATGGCGAAGACCGGCGCCTTGAGGAAGCTCACGACGAAATCCTTGGGGGCGAGCTTCGGGTAGATCGAGTTCCAGAACATCCCCGGATCGATCTTGTGGTAGTGTTCGGCGACATAGGCTGCCGTCTGCAATCCTGCGAAATCGGAAAGCGCCACCAGGGGGATGAACATCACCAGTGCCGCGACCAGCCTCGGCATGACCAGCTTGGCGATGGGGTCGGTGCCGAATGCGCGCAGGGCGTCGATCTGTTCGGAGATCTGCATGGCGCCGAGCTCGGCGCCGTTCCTCGAGCCGTAGCGCGCCGCAAGCATGAGGCCCATGAGGAGGGGTCCCAGTTCGCGGAGCACGGCGTTGGAGGTGGAGCGGCCAAGCATGGTCTTCGCCCCGAAGTCCTCGAGGAGGTTGCCGACCTCCATGGCCATGAGTCCCCCGATGGAGATCGAGCTGACCAGGACGATCGGGATCGATTCGATCCCGCAGATGACTGCCTGGTCGAGCACATCCCTCAGGTAGCGCCTGAACTTCGGTATGGTGGAGAATGCCCTGACGGCGAAGAGGAAGAACTCCTGCATGGTGAGCAGGAACTCCTTCAGGCGGAGTTCTGCCCGAAGCTTCAGGTTTGATGTGCTGGTCACCGGCATGGCTTCATCGTCTGGTCGTCGGAAAATCGGCCGGGCCCCCTGTCCGGGCAGGCCGTGGCGAGGTGCAAGTATAGCAAATCTTGACCTTTTCCTTCAGGGATGCCTGAAAAAATATCAGGCGCCATGGGTGGTGTCGGGGGCGGAACGTTCATCACTTGGGTGCCGGAAGCCTGCTTTTCATCTTGGATACCCACTCGTACGGAATCCAGGTCTGGCCGAAGCTGTCCTCCTGGTCCTTCAGCCCGTGGTAGTCCGACCCGCCGGAGAAGAGCAGGAAGTACTCGTTGGCGATCTCCCGGTAGTAGTTCTGCCGGTAGGTGTCGTGCGAGGGGTGGATGATCTCGAGGCCGTCGAGCCCGAAGGAGATGAGCTGGCGGAGGATCTCGTCGGGCACGTTCTGCGCCGGATGGGCGAGGAACGACAGCCCCGAGGCTTCGTTGATAAGCCTGATGACCTCTTCGGGGTGCGTCTCGATGCTCTTGACGTAGGCCGGGCTGTGCGAGCCGAGGTACTTGCTGAACGCCTCGCTGAAGCTCTTGACGAAGCCTCCGTCCTGGAGCACGGCCGCGATATGTGGCCGCCCCACGCTGCCGTTCTGGGCCTTCATGATGATCTGCTCGATCTCGATCTTGACGCCCATCTTCGCCAGTTTATGCACCATCCGCTCCGCCCGTTCGGTACGGAGGCGGCGGCAGTTGTCCAGATACTGCTTCAACTCCGAGTGCTGGTAATCGAAGAAGTATCCGAGGATATGGATGTCATACCCTTTGTAGGCCGAACTCATTTCTACACCGGGAATGAGCTCGAGGCCGGTCTCTTGTGCTAATGGCTTTGCTTGGTCGATGCCTGCGACGGAATCATGGTTGGTGATGCTGATCGCCTTCAGGCCGGCCTTGCCCGCCTTCCTGACGATCTCCTCCGGTGAGAATATCCCGTCGGAACATTTGGTGTGTATGTGTAAGTCCGCTCTATCAAAGCCATTATGCCCTACACCTGACAAGCTGTATGGCATGGCCGAATGTTTGGTTTTGTGTGTTTTTACTATCTCTGTATATAACAAAATTTTCCCTGCCGGCTGACAGATATGACAATAAAAATTTCAGCCTGAAAGTTCAGGCGGCACCGGCGAACGGAGCAGGCAGGGCGATTCAGGGAGCGCCCTGCCGGACCTTTCCGGTACGGCGCTCCCGGGGGAGGGAGGTGCTCAGGGCGCCAGCCGGCCTGCGGCGAGCAGGGCGATCAGCGAGGCGCCGACAAAGAGACGGTAGGCGACGAAGATGGTAGTGGTGTGCCTGCGGAGGTAGGCGAGCAGGAAGGCGATGGAGAGGTAGCCGACCACGAAGGCGCAGAGGGTCGCCGCGGCGATGTCGACCATGTTCTGCGTCGAGGCCATGATCTCGGCGCGGGTCTTGTAGAGCTCGAAGATGCCTGCCGCGAAGACCGAGGGGATGGAGAGCAGGAAGGAGTAGCGTGCGGCGGTTTCGCGGTCGAGGTTCATGAAGAGGCCGCCGGTGATGGTCACGCCGGAGCGGGAGGAGCCCGGAATCAGCGCCATCGCCTGGGCCAGGCCGATGACGATCGCCTCCTTCCAGCTGATCTCCCGGATCGACTTGCCGCGAAGCCCCTGGCGGCTCCGGTTGCGGAGGTGCTGCTCGGCGACCGAGAGCACCAGCGCCAGCAGGATCATGGAGGCGCTGATCCAGTAGAGCGAGCGGAGGGTGGTTTCGATATGCTTCTTGAACAGCAGCCCCAGCACCACGATCGGCACCGTGCCGGCGACGATCATCCAGCCGGTTTTCGCTTCGTCGCTGTCGAATAGCCTGCCTTTCAGGATGCCCGATACGACCGCACCGGCGATGGAGGCGATATCCTTTGCGAAATAGAGCAGCACCGCGACGAGGGTGCCGATCTGGATGATCGCCGTGAAGGCAGCGCCGGGATCGCCCCATCCGAAGAGGGCGGGCACGATCCGCAGGTGTGCCGAACTGCTGATCGGCAGGAATTCGGTGAGCCCCTGCACGATGCCGAGGACGATTGCCTGGAGGATGTTCATGGACGGTTACGTTAGGGGTTGGTCGGGAAGCCGCTCTGTTCCAGGAGCTCGCGGATGCGGATGGAGGCGGCCGAAACGGCCCTGCCACGATGGCTGACGGCGTTCTTCTCGTCGACCGCCATCTCGGCGAAGGTCCTCGCGGAGCCTTCGGGCAGGAAGACGGGGTCGTAGCCGAACCCCCGCTCACCGCGGCGTGCGGTCGTGATGCTGCCTTCGATCCGTCCGTCGACCGTCTCGTCGACGGGCATCGCCAGCCTGCCCTTCATGACGATCACCGTCCTGAAGCGGGCCGTCCGGCTGTCGACGCCGGCCATCGACCGGAGGAGGTGGGCGACGTTCTCTTCGTACGATGGTGTGGCGCCTTCGGGAGCCGGGGCGTACCTGGCCGACCGAACGCCGGGAGCGCCGCCGAGGGCGTCGACCTCGAGCCCCGTATCGTCCGCCAGGGCGATGAACCGGTCGAACCGCCCCTCCACGAGCCGGTAGGCCTCATCGGCCTTGAGGCGGGCGTTGCCTTCGAGCGTCGGTTCGGTCTCGTCGATCCCGGGCGAGAGTCCCAGGTCCGCGAGCGACAGCACCTCAAGCACAGGGGAGATGCCCTCCAGCATCGGCCGGAGTTCCCGTACCTTGTCCCTGTTTCCGGTGGCGAGCACAATGGCCACCCGCTCTTTCCCCGTTGCCATCACTTAGCGGCGGATGAGGTCGAGGATTTCGGCGATTGCCGCAGGCAGGCCGATGAAGGCAGCCCTGGCGATGATCGCGTGGCCGATGCTCACCTCCTCGATCTCGCGGATCTCCCTGAAGGGTGCGATGTTCCTGACGCTGAGCCCATGGCCGGCCACGACCGCAAGCCCCTCGCTCCGGGCGAAGCGTGCGGCATTGCGGATCCGTTCCAGCTCCCGTTCGAGTTCCGCTTCGCCGGTGCAGAGCGAGTAGGGGCCGGTGTGGAGCTCGACCATGTCGGCGCCGGCCTGCTTCGAGAGGGAGATCGCCTCCTGTTCGGGCTCGACGAACATGCTGACCAGGATGCCGTTGTCGCGTATCGGCTTGACGAACTCGACCAGCGCGGCGTAATGGGCCTTTATGGCGAAGCCTCCTTCGGTGGTGAGCTCCTCGCGCTTTTCCGGCACGAGGGTGACCAGTTCGGGCTTCGTCCGGATGGCGACCGACTGCATCTCGGCCGTCATGGCCATCTCGAGGTCGAGCTTCGTGGTGATCGCGGCGCGCACCCGCTCCAGGTCGTTGTCGCGGATGTGGCGGCGGTCCTCCCTGAGGTGGCAGACGATCCCCGCCGCGCCGCTGCGTTCGGCGAGCAGGGCGGCTTCGACCGGGTCGGGATCCCCCTCGTTCCTGGCGTTGCGGAGGGTTGCGATATGGTCGATGTTCACTGCCAGTCTCATGGGTGCCTCTTCGTTTGTTTTCAGTTACGGTCCAGGTTCAAGAGATAATAAAGATCGTCAAAAAAAAGAAAAAGGAACTGCCCGCATCCGAATCTCTTTTTATCTTGACCGGGCGCCGGTTGTGACGGCGCAGGGAAGGGAACACCACCGAGGAGAAGGCATGGACAGCATCGTCGTGAAAAAGCTCGAATTCGACAAGGTCGCCGCGCACGCCGCCGGCTTCTGCATCTCGCCGATGGGGCGCGACCGGCTGCTCGAAATGCAGCGTCCGGCCGGCCACGACGAGCCGCGGCGCGAGCTGCTGCGGGTGCTCGAGCTGAAGGAGTTCCTCCTTGAAGGCCAGCCGCTGCCCTTCGGCCACCTTCCCGACACCCGCGGGCTCCTCGTCGAGCTTGAAGCGGTCGACAGCTGGCTCGACCCCGCCGGCCTGCTCGATATCGCCAGGCTCCTGCAGAGCGCGACCCTGCTCCGCCGCTTCATGTTCTCCAACCGCGAAAGCTACCCGGAGCTGAACGAATTCACCATCCGCCTCTGGCTCGAGAAGAGCATCCAGTACGCCGTCACCCAGGCGATCGACGACCAGGCGCAGCTCCGGGATACGGCCAGCGACGGGCTCTCCATGATCCGCAGGGAGCTGCAAGAGGCCAGGAGCGGGCTCCGGCGCCGCATGGAGCGCATCCTGCGCCGCTGCCAGGCCGAGGGGTGGCTCATGGAAGAGACGGTGGCGCTGAAGAACGGCCGCCAGGTGCTCGCCATGCGGGTCGAGTACAAGTACAAGCTGCCCGGTTACGTGCAGGACTACTCCCAGACCGGCCAGACGGTCTTCATCGAACCCGCCGAGACCCTCGAGATCAGCAACAGGATCCAGGAGCTCGAGATCGCCGAGCGCCGGGAGATCGAGCGCATCCTGAAGGAGCTTTCCGCCCAGGTCCGCAACGAGCTGTCCGACGTGCACCACAACCAGGAGCTGCTCGCTGGCTTCGATTCGCTCTACGGCCGGGCGCGCCTCGCCGTCGAGACCTCGTCGAACCTTCCGGAACTGGCTGGCGGCCAGCGGCTGAAGGTGGTGAAGGGGTACCACCCCTGGCTCCTGATCTCCCACCGGGCCACGAAGGAGAAGCTCTTCCCGCTCGACCTGGAGCTCGGTGAGGGCGAGCAGGCGCTCGTGATCTCCGGCCCGAACGCCGGCGGCAAATCGGTCGCCATGAAGACGGTCGGGCTCCTGAGCTGCATGCTCAGCCACGGCTACCTCGTCCCCTGCAGCGAGAGCTCGGTCTTTCCCGCCTTCGACGGCGGCCTTTTCATCGAGATCGGCGACGAGCAGTCGATCGAGAACGACCTCTCCACCTTCAGCTCGCACCTTGCCGCGATCCGGCAGATCCTCGAGCACGCCGGGCCGGGAAGCCTGGTCATGATCGACGAGATCTGCGCGGGCACCGACGTCGAGGAGGGAGGCGCGATCGCCCGGGCGGTGATCGCGGAGCTGCTGGAACGGGGGGCGAAGAGCATCGTCACCACGCACCTCGGTGAGCTCAAGGTGTTCGCCCACCGGAGCGAGGGGGTCGTGAACGGCGCCATGGAGTTCGACCGGGCGGGGCTTGTGCCGACCTTCCGCTTCGTGAAGGGGCTGCCCGGCAACAGCTTCGCCTTCGCCATGATGCAGCGCATGGGCTTCCCGGAATCGGTGGTCTCGAAGGCCACAGGCTTCATGGGGATGGGCCATGCCGGGCTGGAGGAGATGATCGACGACCTCCGCGCCGATATCGTGCGCAACCGTGAACTGGGCGCATCCCTCGAAGCGGAGCAGCGCTCCCTCGATCTCCTCAGGGCTTCGCTCGAGGCCGGGATGGCGGAGCTGCAGCGGACGAAGCGGGAGCTCAAGGCCCGCGGTCTGCGCGATATGCAGAAGGAGGTCGAGCATGCCCGCAAGGAGCTCCGGGAGCTGCTGCGCGAGGCGAAAGAGCAGCCCGGCGACCAGGAGGTGCAGCAGCGGGCGAAGGCGAAGCTATCGGCCATGAAGCGCGATGCGGCCTCCGGCGAAGAGGCCCTGGAGAAGGAGCGCCTGCAGGCGGTCCCTGCCGACGCGTCGATCCAGGCGGGCGATACGGTGCGCCTCTCCGACACCAGCACGACCGGCCAGGTCGAGTCGGTGCAGGGGGATTCGGTGGTGGTGCTCTGCGGCAACTTCAGGCTCACCACTTCGCTGCGGGGTCTCGAGAAGATCTCGAAGGGGCAGGAGCGCAGGATCAGGAGGGATGGGGATGCCCCGGTGAAGGCCTCCTCCTGGACGGTGCAGGCTTCGGCTCCCGAGTCGACCCGCCTCGACCTTCGCGGCATGACCGGCGACGAGGCTATCGCCGAGATCGGGCGCTTCATCGACAGCCTGGCGATGCACCGGATGCCCTCCGGCACGATCGTCCACGGCAAGGGTTCCGGTGCCCTCCGGCTTCGCACGGCCGAGTTCCTGAAGCAGCACCGGCAGGTCCGCAGCTTCCGCCTCGGCGAGTGGTCCGAGGGGGGAGCTGGGGTGACCGTGGTCGAACTGAAGTAGCTTCCCGCCCGTGCGTTGAAAAACAGCGTCCAATACCTTATCTTGTGCCGTGGCCGGTGTGCCGCTTTCTGCGCACGCCACAACGAGGGCTCCGACAACGTTTTTCAGAAGACATGACCGTATCGAACCAGCTGACGACATTGAGGATCATCCTCGTGCCCGTGTTTGTCTCGCTGCTGCTGCAGAAAGACCCCTGGATGAAGCTGTTCGGCGTCGTCGTGTTCACCATTGCCTCCCTCACCGACGCCTACGACGGTTACCATGCCCGCAAGTATGGCGAGACCACCCGGCTCGGGGCCTTCCTCGACCCGCTCGCCGACAAACTCCTGATCACTTCGGCCTTCCTGCTCTACGTCGCCCAGGGCTACCTTGCCCTCTGGATGGTGCTGCTCGTGGCTGCACGGGATATCCTCATCACGGTCCTCCGGGTCTACGCTGAATACCGCGACCGGCCGGTCGTGACCTCGAAGGAGGCCAAGTACAAGACCGTTGCGCAGAACCTCTTCGCCTATGTGGTGCTGGCCTTCATCCTCCTGAAGGAGGAGCTGTTCTTCGGCAGGCGGGTTGCCCTGGCGACCGAGGGGATCCTCCGCTCCGGCTACCTCGACTACGTGATGCTGGCGATCACGCTCTTCACGGTCTGGACCGGCGTCTCCTACCTGGTCAGCAACTGGAACCTCGCCCTGCGCAACCCTGAAGGGGGGCGCTGAAGCAGTGCGGAGCCTGGTCGCCAAAGCTGTCGGCAGTGTGCTGGGGGTCGGTTACCTCCCCTTCGCTTCGGGTACCTTCGGCAGCCTCGTCGCAGCCCTCGCCTACCTCTTCATCCCTGCGCTCACCCAGCTCCAGTGGCTCCTGCCGCTGATCGTCGCGTCGAGCCTCCTCGGCGTCTGGGCCGGCGGCGTGATGGAGGAGGCATACGGTGAAGACCCTTCGGCGGCGGTCATCGACGAGCTCGCCGGCCAGTGGGTCGCCCTTGTTGCCCTGCCGGCCTCTCCGCTCGCGGTGCTGCTCTCCTTCCTCCTCTTCAGGCTCTACGACATCTGGAAACCGGGACTCGTCGACAGGGCGCAGTCGCTTCCCGGTGGCTGGGGCATCATGACCGACGACCTCCTCGCCGGCCTCCTGGCCAACTTTTCCGTCCGCCTCCTGTTGCTGGTGTTGCCTTTCTTTTCCTGATCGAAAACGCTATCTGACCCGATTTCGATAGCGATACCGCAACCGGTCGGGGCGCGGGATGGGCATTGCCGTTGCGTTGGCGCTATGGTGATTTGCGGGCCTGTCAGCCTATTGCCTGGAACTGCCTGATCTTCCCTGCCAGCGACTCCGCGTCGAGGCCGACCTCGCGGTAGAGCTCGCCCATGCTGCCATGGGTCACGAAGGCGTCGGGAAGCCCGAAGTGGGTTACCCTCACGCCGGGATGCGTCCGGTGCAGGTAGTCGACGACCCCGCTGCCGAGCCCGCCGATCACGCTGTTCTCCTCGATCACCGCCACATTCCCGCAGCGCGAGGCGACTTCGTCGAGCAGCGCAGTGTCAAGCGGCTTCAGGAAGCGCATGTCGCAGGCCATCGGGTCGAGCCCTCCGGCCGCGAGCAGCTCGGCCGTTTCGAGCGCCCTCGACGCCATGGTGCCGATGCCGAGCAGGGCGGTCCCGCTCCCTTCGCGAAGGAGCCGCCCCTTGCCGATCGGGAGGGGGGTGAACTCCTTGCGGAGCACCGTGCCCGACCCGCTCCCCCTGGGGTAGCGGATCGCCACCGGCCCCTTCACTTCGTATAGGGCCGTGTAAAGCATGTCACGGAGCTCCTGCTCGTCGCCCGGCGCCATGATGACGAGGCCCGGCACGGCGTGCAGGTAGGAGAGGTCGAAGGATCCGTGGTGCGTCGGCCCATCCTCGCCGACCAGGCCGGCACGGTCGATGGCGAACAGCACATGCAGCCCCTGCAGGGCGACGTCGTGGATGAGCTGGTCGTAGGCGCGCTGCAGGAAGGTCGAGTAGACGGCGAAGACCGGCTTGAATCCTCCTGCGGCCAGTCCCGCCGCGAAGGTCACGGCGTGCTGCTCGGCGATGCCGACGTCGAAGAACCTCGACGGTATGGCGTTCTGGAACAGGTCGAGCGAGGTGCCGCTCGGCATGGCCGCCGTGATCGCCGCGATCGTCCGGTCCTTCAGCGCCAGTTCGACCAGCGCTTCGCCGAACACCTCCTGGTACTTCGGCGGCCCCGGCTTTCCCGATGCCTGCAGCGCCTTTCCGGTCTCGATGTCGAATCCACCCGCGCTGGCGTGCCACTTCGCCTGGTTGTCCTCGGCCGGCTTGAACCCCTTGCCCTTCGTGGTGATGATGTGCAGCAGCTTCGGGTGGGGAAGCGAACGCATTTCGCGCAGCGCCTTGACCACCTGCTCCATGTTGTGGCCGTCGATCGGCCCGAAGTAGCGGAATCCGAGCGCCTCGAAGTAGGCGCCAGGCGTGAATGCGGCCTTGATGCCGTCCTCGATCCGGTGGACGGCGTTCTTGGCGCTGTCGCCGAGCTCGTTATTGAACATGGAGATGCTGTCCCAGACGAACCTCCTCAGGCGGTTGTAGGTCTTGTTCAGCGGGATGTTCACCAGGTAATTCTTCAGGCCGCCGGTGCTCGGCGAGATTGCCATCTGGTTGTCGTTCAGGATGACCAGCACGTCCGACTTGATGTCGCCGAGGTGGTTCATGGCCTCGAACGCCATGCCGCCGGTCATGCTGCCGTCCCCGATGATCGCCACCACCTTCTCGTCCCGTCCCGCCATGTCCCGGGCCGCGGCCATTCCCGCCGCCGCGGAGATGGAGGTGGATGCGTGGCCGGTGTCGAAGGCGTCATGGAGGCTTTCGGAGCGCTTCGGGAATCCGGCAAGGCCGCCGTACTGGCGGTTGGTATGCATCTCCGACATCCTGCCGGTGAGGATCTTGTGCACATAGGCCTGGTGGCCGACGTCCCAGACGATGCGGTCCTTCGGGCTCTCGTACACGTGGTGCAGGGCGACGGTCAGTTCCACCACGCCGAGGCTCGACCCGAAGTGGCCGCCGTTCATCGACACCAGTTCGATGACGCGCTTCCGGCACTCGGCCGCCACGGCTTCGAGCTCCACAAGGCCGAGCTTCTTGAGGTCTGCCGGGCCATGGATCTTCGAAAGCAGGGGATAGCACTCCTGCTGCGGGGACGAGAATGGGTTACTCATGGGTCGGAATGGTTGGGTGGTTGCTTCCGGTTCGGTTGTCGATTGTTAACCTCGGTTTATGACGTTACGTTCCTGCGACCCGTCACTCCCCCTGGATCTGCAGGAGCACCTGGCGCTCGTTCCTGGGGCCGTCGAGCTCGATGAAGAAGATCGACTGCCACTCGCCGAGCAGCATGCGGCCGTCGGCGAAAGGGATCGTCTCGCTGCTGTTCATGAACAGGCCGAGCAGGTGCGAGTGGGCGTTATCCCGCCCGTCGACGGGCTCAAGGTTGTGCAGGTAGTCGCCGTCCCTCGGCACCAGCCGTTTCAGGAAGGTGACCATGTCCTGCACCAGCCGCTCCTCGCGCTCGTTGATGTTGATGCAGGCGGTGGTGTGGCGGCTGAGCACCGTGACCGTGCCCTGGCGCAATCCGCTCTTTTCGAGGGCCGAGCGGACGTTGTCGGTGATGTCGACGATCTCGATCGGCTTTTCGGTCGGGAGGGAGATGGTGGCGAGATGGTAGGGCATCGGGCAGTTGATAATGGAGAATGGATAATTAAGGGCGTCGGGATGCCGGGTCACTCCCGGTTTACCATGATGAGCACCCCTTCGTGCGGAGCGAGCCTGATGTTCAGGGTCGCATCGGCGACCTTGAGCTCATGCGGCGGTTCCGGGAAACGGGTCGTGAAGGTCGAACAGAGCTCTTCAGTGAAGGCGGCGAGCGAGGGATGGCTGAAGCGCGCCTCGATGCCCGTGGCGGAGAAGTTGGCCAGCACGAACGCATGCCGCTCCTCGAGCGACCTTGCATAGCCGAAGCAGAGCGACTCCCCGTCTGCATTGAGCTCCAGCCATTCGAGCCGCCCCTCCTGCAGGATCGCCTCGGACCTGAAGGCGAAGAGCATCAGGTAGAGGTGGAGGAGCGACTTGTGGGTCGGCTCCTTGGCGTGCCTGAGCAGCTGGACAGGGATCTTCTTCTTCAGGCCGGTCAGCTGCCCCTGGTGGACCAGGTGCAGGCCCGGCACGGTCAGCGTGACGAGCGCCGCAACGGCGTGGTTCGGGCCGAAGCGCTCCGAGGCACGGATCTCGTCGTGGTTCTCGATGAAGCGGCAAAGCCTCTTCTGGTAGTTCCAGTCGGCCATGAGGTGCCCCTTGAGCTTGGAGACGTTCACCGGCGAGCTGCCGAGGAAGTCGTAGAAGGGCTTGTCATACGTGAAGTCGAAGCCCATCTGCTGGAGGTCCCACTCGCGGTTCCAGTAGGATTCGGCGAGGAAGAGGAAATCGGGATGCTTCTTCCTGACCGCCTGGATCGCCTTGGGCCAGAACTCATCGGTCATCCGGCCGCTCAGGTTGCCCCAGGTCGTGTTGAACACATCCTTCAGCACCAGCATCGCCACGTCGCAGCGCACCGCGTCGCACATGTCGCTGATGTGCGACAGGTTGTGGATCATCATCTCGTGGGTCGCCGGGTTC
Organism: Chlorobi bacterium Chlorobi_1; assembly: GCA_900299075.1. GTDB lineage: Bacteria > Bacteroidota > Chlorobiia > Chlorobiales > Chlorobiaceae > Chlorobaculum. Next base: position 30,556 of record OMIK01000036.1, on the reverse strand, counting down.
GCGTAGTTCAGCTGCAGGGTGTCGGTCCACGGCGGGAAGTAGGGGTCGCGGCCGTGGGCCAGGTACCTGCCCTTCACATACTCGAAGCATGATCTGGGGTCCTGCGACTGTTCGTGCTTCGAGATGGTGACGAAGAAGTCCGGGTGTTCCGGCAGCCATCGGTTGTCGAGGGCCATGTGGTTCGGCACGAAGTCGAGCATGAGCCTGATGCCGCGGTCGGCCAGGCGCTTGCGGAACGACAGCAGGCCGGCGCAGCCGCCGAGGGTTTCGTTCACCTCGTACGACGGTATCGAGTAGGGCGAGCCCACGATATCGTCCGGATGCAGGTCCTTGAGATGCTCGAGGAACTCGGAGCGCAGGCCCTGGTGTGCGGCGGAGATGGCGGCGCTGTACCTGCTCGGTTTCCAGACACCCATCAGCCAGACGATGTCGAAGCCGGCTTCGCTGAACAGTTCGAACTCCTGGTCCGGTACCTCTTCGAGGGTGACGGTACGGCCGAGCTTGACCGAGAGCTCCTTCAGCCATACTCTCGTGTTGATTTCGTAGACGAGCGGAAACATGGGGCGTTACGGTTCCTGTTTCGGATGAAAGAGCCTGTAAATCATAATATAAAAAGGAAAAGATCAAATCTTCCGGTTTTCCCCCTGTGCAGGCTTCCGCTGCAACTCTGTCCCGGGCTCCGGTGTTCTTTGTAGAGCCTCCGGCAACTCCCCCTTACATGAACAGAACGAGGAACCGACATGACAAACCTGGAAAGCAAGCATTGCGTGCCCTGTTCGGGGGCGGCCAAGGCGATGGAAGATCGGGAGATCAGCATGCATCTTGCGAAAGTCCCCGGCTGGAGCGTGATCGAGCAGGAGGGGGTGAAGCGGCTCTCCAGAAGCTTCGCCTTCCCGGGTTTCGACGAGGCGATGGAGTTCGCCCTCAAGGTCGGCAGGCTGGCCGGCAAGGAGGGGCACCATCCCGCCATCCTTGTCGAGTGGGGCCGGGCGACCGTCTCCTGGTGGACCCACGCCATCGGCGGACTGCACCTGAACGATTTCATCATGGCCGCAAAGACTGAGCGGCTCTGAACCGCCAGCCTGCGGCCGCATGCTTCACGCCCTCGTCAGGACGGTCGGGGGCGATGATCCGGGCCGGGTGGAGTTTTACGCGAAAGAGGGTTGTAATTGGGGCAAAGTTGTACGAAATTCTCCTACGCTTTTTTCCTTTCCGCGCAGCGTGAAGTCGGCCGGATCCGCATTGTAACCAGTAATCCTGCACTCCCTTTGACAGATTTTCTCCGCGATCTCAACGATGTCCAGCGCGAAGCCGTACTGGCCACGGAAGGACCGGTCATGGTGCTTGCCGGCGCGGGGTCGGGCAAGACGAGGGTCATCACCTACCGCATCGCCCACCTCATCAGGAACATCGAGGTCCCGCCGCACAACATCCTCGCCCTGACCTTCACCAACAAGGCGGCGGGGGAGATGCGCCACAGGATCGACGGCATCCTCCGGCAGGGGAGCTCGGCGAGCCTCTGGGTCGGCACCTTCCATTCGGTCTTCGCCCGCCTCCTGCGGAGCTACATCCACCTCATCGGCTACGACCGGAACTTCTCGATCTTCGACGCGGACGACAGCAAGAGCCTGGTCAAGCAGTGCATGCAGGAGCTGAACCTGTCGCCGGACTCCCTGCCGGTCAACCTGGTCCACTCCATGATCAGCAAGGCGAAGAACGGCTTTGTGCTGCCGCCGGAGTTCCATCGCAACGCGCAGGATTACCAGCAGCAGAAGACCGCCCTGGTCTACGAGAAGTACGTCCAGAAGCTCCGCGAGAACAACGCCCTCGATTTCGACGACCTCCTGATCAAGCCGATCGAGCTCTTCGGCGAACAGCCGCAGCTGCTGGCGCAGCTGCAGGAGTACTTCCGCTACCTGCTGATCGACGAGTACCAGGACACCAACCGGGCGCAGTACCTGGTCTCGAAGATGCTCTCGGAGAAGCACCGCAACATCTTCGTCGTGGGCGACGACGCCCAGTCGATCTATTCGTGGCGCGGCGCGGACATCAGCAACATGCTCAACTTCCAGGAGGACTACCAGGAGGCGAAGCTGATCAAGCTGGTCGACAACTACCGCAGCACCAAGACCATCCTCGATGCGGCCAACAGCGTCATCAAGAACAACCAGCGGCAGATCAAAAAGGAGCTGGTGGCCAACGGGGGTACCGGCGAACCGCTGACGCTGATCGAGGCATACAACGAGCGGCGCGAGGCGGAGAAGGTCGGCGACTACATCCGCCAGATCCACCTGGCCAAAGGGTGCCACTACCGGGCGTTCGCCATCTTCTACCGCACCAACGCCCAGTCGAGGGTGATCGAGGACGTGATGCGACAGCACCGCATCCCCTACCGGATCTTCGGCAGCGTCTCCTTCTACAAGCGCAAGGAGATCAAGGATGCGGTGGCCTACCTCCGCCTGGTGCTGAACGACCGCGACGGTGAGTCGCTGCTCCGGGTGATCAACTTCCCGCCGCGCAAGATCGGCGATGTCAGCATCACGAAGCTGAAAGAGTTCGCCGAGACGGGCGGGATGTCGCTCTACGACTCGATCCGGCGAGCAGACGAGGGAGGGTTCCAGTCGAGGCTGGTGCACGCCCTGAAGGAGTTCTCGACCCTCATCGAGACCCTCAAGGAGCGGGCGACTTCCGGCACCGCCTACGACGTGCTGTCGCTGCTCTACGACATGACTTCGCTCCTGTCGCTCCTGCAGGCCGAGAACACCCCCGAGGCGCTCGCCCGCTGCGAGAACCTGAAGGAGTTGCTCTCCATGGCCAGGGACTTTTCGGACCACAACCCCGACAACTCCTCGCTGGGCGATTTCCTCTCCACCATCTCGCTCGCCTCGGACTACGACGAGGGGCAGGAGTCGGACAACTACGTCTCGCTCATGACGATCCACGCTGCCAAGGGGCTCGAGTTCCCGGTGGTCTTCGTCACCGGCATGGAGGAGAAGCTCTTCCCGCTCAACGCCTACGAGCCCTCCGAGCTCGAGGAGGAACGCCGGCTCTTCTACGTGGCCATCACCCGCGCCAGGGAGAAGCTCTTCCTCTCGTGGGCCCAGAGCCGCTACCAGTTCGGTCAGCCGCAGATGTGCCTGCGCTCGAGCTTCATCAACGAGATCGATCCCGACATCATCTGCACCGAAGGGGGCCGGCGCCTCTCCGAAAGCCCGACGAAGGTCTCCGCGAAGGCGATGGCCGGCCGTCCGGTCTTCGGTGCCTTCCCGCCGCCGGCCGGCCGGCCGGCGGCGCCCACCCCTTCGGTACGGCCGGCCGGCTCTGCGGCTCCCACCGGCGCGGCAAAGAGCACCTACAGGCCGGGCATGAAGGTGCACCACGCGATCTTCGGCCCCGGCACCGTGATCGAGGTGCAGGGAAGCGGCTCGAAGCAGAAGCTCAAGATCGGCTTCCGCACGGCGGGGGAGAAGACCCTGATGGTGCAGTACGCCAACCTGAAGATCGTCTGATCCCGTTTTCCTTCATTTCCATCGCTATCGGTATCGAAATCGTCATCGAAATCGGGTTCGATACCGATAGCGATAGCGATTTCGATGAGGATGGGGTGGGCTGGAGGATGACGCCTTGTCAAGGTGCCTGCCAAATTCGTATTTTAACGGTACAATAGCCCCTTGCCGGGGTGATCGGCAGGGGGGCGATGGCCCACGGTTTCAAACAGCGCAGTGCATGAAGATCCTTTTCGGTGTCCAGGGAACGGGTAACGGCCACATCAGCCGGAGCAGGGAACTGGTCAGGAAACTGAGGGAGGACGGCCACGAGGTGCAGGTCGTCATCAGCGGCCGCAGGGAAGAAGAGCTCCAGGAGATCGAGATCTTCCAGCCCTATCGCGTCCTCAAGGGGCTGACCCTTGTTACCTACCGGGGCAGGATGAACTACATCGAGACCATGTTCCGGCTCGATTTCCTCACGCTCACCGCCGACGTGCTCAGCCTCGATACGGCAGGCGTCGACCTCGTGGTCACCGATTTCGAACCGGTCACCTCGCTGGCGGCGCGCATGAAGGGGATCCCCAGCGTGGGTTTCGGCCACCAGTACGCCTTCCCTTTCCATATCCCGGTCGCCAGGGGCAACCTGTTCGAGCGCTATACCCTGCTCAATTTCGCCCCGGCCCAGTACAACGCCGGCCTGCACTGGCACCACTTCAACCAGCCGATCTTCCCTCCGGTCATTCCCGAAAGCCTCTACCGGGCTTCGATGCCGGCCGTTTCGCCGAAAAAGGTGCTGGTCTACCTCCCCTTCGAGGAGGTAGAGGATGTCGACAACCTCCTCCAGCCGTTCAAGGAGTTCGAGTTCTTCATCTACGGCAAGGTGAGGGAGAGCTTCGATTTCGAGAACCACCATTTCCGGAGCTATTCGCGCGAAGGCTTCCTGAACGACCTGCTGGAGTGCTGCGGCGTGGTGTGCAACGCCGGCTTCGAACTGCCGGGGGAGGCGCTGCACCTCGGCAAGAAGCTGCTGCTCCGCCCGCTCGACGGGCAGATCGAGCAGGAGTCCAACGCCCTGGCGATGGTGGAGCTTGGCTATGGCATGGCCATGCACAGCCTCGACCCGGACGCCATGCGGCACTGGCTGGCGCAGCCGGGCATCCCGCCGCGCAACTACCGACGCACGGTCGACTACATCGCGGCATGGATCGGATCGGGCCGGTGGGACGAGCTCAGGGCCTTCACGGATGCAGCCTGGCAGGACAGGGATCCGGTCGTGGAGCGGGTGGGCGAGCCGGCGGCGCTCGAACCGCTTGATGCGGAATCTGCATGATCAGGGTTGAGGATCTCCTCCGCGCCTACCGGCACGGCTTCTTTCCGATGGCCGAGTCGCGCGAGGGTGAGGTCCGCTGGTGCCAGCCCTACCGCAGGGCGGTCGTGCCCCTCGACGGCTGGCGTCCATCGAGGTCGCTCCGGCGCATCCTGCGCGAAGGGCGTTTCACGATAACGGCCGATACCTCCTTCGAGGAGGTGATCCGGAGCTGCGCGCTGCCGAGGGAGGGCGAGGAGGATACCTGGCTCTCGGAGGAGATCATCGAGGTGTTCCTCAATCTGCACCGCCTCGGGGTCGCCCACAGCGTCGAATCCTGGCACGAGGGCCAGCTCGCCGGCGGCCTCTATGGCCTGGCCATGGGAAGCGCCTTCTTCGGCGAATCGATGTTCTCCAGGAGGCCGGAGGCTTCGAAGGCCGCCTTCGCCTGGCTGGTCGGGCACCTGCGCCATCAGGGTTACCGGCTGCTCGACGCCCAGATCATGAACCCGCACCTGCAGCTGCTGGGCGCCGTCGAGATCGACCATGAGGCCTACATGCTGCGCCTCGAGGAGGCCCTCGCCGAAAAGATTCATTTTATCTGACAAGGAAAAAATCATACCTTCAAGGTCACGGGCTGCGCAAGCGCGCCCCGCTCCGCCACGTATCAACGCCGCACAAAAGGAGTCTACCGCATGACGTCGAGGGATTTAACCGAAAACCAGTCCCGGCCGAGGATCATCATCTATTCGGGCAAGGGAGGGACCGGCAAGACCACCGTCTCCTCCTCGACCGCCGTCGCGCTCGCCCGCCAGGGAAAGCGGGTGCTGATCATGTCCTCCGACCCGGCGCACTCGCTCTCCGACGTGTTCAACGTCCAGATCAGCCGCAACGAGCCGCTGAAGATCGAGCGGAACCTCTACGGCCTCGAGGTCGACACGATCTACGAGCTGAAGAAGAACATGTCGGGATTCCAGAAGTTCGTCTCGTCGTCCTACAAGAACCAGGGGATCGACAGCGGCATGGCCTCCGAGCTCACCACCCAGCCCGGTCTCGACGAGATCTTCGCCCTTTCGCGACTCCTCGACGAATCCCAGTCCGGCAGGTGGGACGCGATCGTGCTCGACACCTCCCCGACCGGCAACACCCTGCGCCTGCTCGCCTACCCCGAGATCATCATCGGCGGCAACATGGGCAAGCAGTTCTTCAAGCTCTACAAGAGCATGTCCTCGCTGGCGCGCCCGCTCTCCGGCAACTCCATCCCGGACGACGACTTCTTCAACGAGGTGAACGTGCTGCTCAAGCAGATGGAGGACATCAACAAGTTCATCCTGAGCCCCGAGGTCACCTTCAGGCTCGTGCTCAACCCCGAGAAGCTCTCCATCCTCGAGACCAAGCGCGCCTACACCTTCGTGCACCTCTACGGCATCAACATCGACGGCATCGTGATCAACAAGATCCTGCCGACCTCGCGCACCGTGGGCGAGTACTTCGAGTTCTGGTCCGACCTGCACAGCAAGTACCTGATGGAGATCGACAACTCCTTCTACCCGACCCCGGTCTTCCGCTGCCACCTCCAGCGCACCGAGCCGATCGGTCCCGACGCCCTCCATGAAATCAGCCAGATGGTCTTCGGCGAACAGGCGCCCGACAAGATCTTCTACTCCGGCAAGAACTTCTGGATCGAGAGCCAGAAGAACCAGATGACCTCGGACCACCGGGAGATCCTCTGCATCCGCGTCCCCTTCCTGAAGGACGCCGAGGAGGTCAAGGTGGACCGCATGGGCACCGACATCATCGTCACCGTCGACCGCGCCCAGCGCATCATCACCCTGCCGAGGGCCCTCTACAGCCTCGAGATGGACAAGTTCATCCGCGAGGACAACCTCCTGAAGGTGGTCTTCAGGGAGAACCCGGTCGAGCCGGAGGAGATGGAGCTCAACGTCAACAAGAATGTGCTGGACAAGCTGCGCTCGATGCGCCGCCTGAAGATCTGAGTCCCCTGTTCTCCAGAGGTCGCCCCGGTTCGCGACAGCCTTGCAAACCCCGGTGGCATCCCCGGGGTTTTGCCGTCTGGCAAGGCGGCCCGGATCGTGCATGGATCGGGTGTCGAGGGGAATTTTGCCGGGAACTGTTTAACTATTCGCGGGAAACTCGTATCTTGACAGCTTTGAGTGACCATCAAAAGGGTGGAATACCCCCTATCTCCGAAAAGAACCAGCTTATACCATGTCCGAGAAATCGCACTATGGCCTGTTAAAAGGGAAGAAAGGAATTGTTTTCGGCCCTCTCGACGAGAGCAGCATCGGCTGGCAGATCGCCCTCAACGCCTATCTCGAAGGGGCGCAGATCGCCATTTCGAACATCGCCACGGCCATCCGCTTCGGCAACCTCCAGGAGCTCGCCGACGCCTGCGGCAACGCCCCGGTGCTCATCTGCGACGCTTCGAAGAACGAGGATGTCGATGCCTGCTTCAAGGAGCTCAAGGAGAAGATGGGCCAGGTCGATTTCATCGTGCACTCGATCGGCATGTCCCAGAACATCCGCAAGCAGGTGCCTTATGAAGACCTGAACTACGAGTGGTTCATGAAGACGCTCGACGTTTCCGGCATCTCGTTCCACCGCCTGGTCGCCTATGCGCTCAAGAACGATGAGATCAGGGACGGGGGCAGCATCGTCGCCCTCTCCTATATCGCCTCGCAGCGCAACTACTGGACCTACTCCGACATGGGCGATGCCAAGTCGCTCCTCGAGTCGATCGCCCGCAGCTTCGGGCCCAGGCTCGCCAAGCGCGGCATCCGGATCAACACCATTTCGCAGAGCCCGACCTACACCAAGGCTGGCAGCGGTATCCCGGGCTTCGAGAAGATGTACGACTACGGCGAACTGATGTCGCCGCTCGGCAACGCCACCGCCGAGGAGTGCGCCGAGTACACCATGACGATCCTGAGCGACCTGACCCGCAAGGTGACCATGCAGAACCTGTTCCACGACGGCGGCTACAGCTCGGTCGGTGCGACTATTCCGATGATCAAGCTCGCCTACGAAGTGCTCCATGACGAGGAGCTTGCCAAGAGGGTCGACCTCGACGAGTTCTACCCATCCAGGTGATGTTGCCCGGCAGGCCGGTCCGGTCCGGCCTGCCACCAATTTTCCATCCATAACGCCTGATTCGGCCCATAACGCGGGTCAGGGGGTTTTTTGCGTCCCGGATCCCGTACCGGGAGACGTTCGCAAGTATCTCTGTTTCACTGCCTTGTGCCCCTGTCGAGGGGCTGCCGTCCATCGACCGTCGCGTGCCCACTGCCCGGCGCTCAGGCATCCGACGGCCCCGAGCTTCAGCCGAATTGCAGGGGATCCCCCGTTTTCCGGCTGCAATACGATGTTTTTTTCTCTCGTTACGTCCGTTTTCATACTTAAAGACCAATAAACACCATCGATATGGCAAACAAATCCACCATCATCTACACGAAGATCGACGAGGCTCCGGCTTTGGCGACCTACTCGCTGCTTCCGATCATCCAGGCCTTCACCAAAGGCACCGGTGTCGAAGTCGAGACCCGCGACATCTCGCTGGCCGGCCGCATCATCTCCAACTTCCCGGACAACCTTGCCGATGCCCAGAAGATGCCGGATTACCTGGCACAGCTCGGCGAGCTTGCCCTTACCCCGGAAGCCAACATCATCAAGCTCCCGAACATCAGCGCCTCGATCCCGCAGCTGAAAGCCGCCATCAAGGAGCTCCAGGAGCACGGCTTCAACGTGCCGGACTATCCCGAAGCTCCGGCCAACGAGGCCGAGAAGGAGATCCAGGCCCGTTATGCCAAGGTGCTCGGCAGCGCCGTGAACCCGGTGCTCCGCGAAGGTAACTCCGACCGCCGCGCCCCGCTCTCCGTCAAGGCGTTCGCCCAGAAGAACCCGCACCGGATGGGCAAGTGGAGCGCCGATTCGAAGGCCCACATCGCCCACATGACCGACGGCGATTTCTACGGCAGCGAGCAGTCGGTGACCGTATCGAAGGCCACCACCGTAAGGATCGAGTATGCCGACGCCTCCGGCAACGTCAAGGTGCTGAAGGAGAAGACCGCGCTGAAGGATGGCGAGGTGATCGACTCCTCGGTCATGAACGTCCGCAAGCTCCGCGAATTCTACGCCTCCCAGATCGAAGAGGCCAAGAGGGACGGCCTCCTGCTCTCCCTGCACCTGAAGGCCACCATGATGAAGGTCTCCGATCCCGTCATGTTCGGCCATGCTGTGTCGGTCTTCTACAAGGAGGCGCTCGACAAGCATGCCGCCACCCTGGCAGAGCTCGGTGTCAACCTGAACAACGGCCTCGGCGACCTTTACGCCAAGATCCAGTCGCTGCCTGAAGCGAAGCGCGCCGAGATCGAGGCGGACATCATGGCCGTCTACGCCACCCGTCCTGCGCTCGCCATGGTCGATTCCGACAAGGGGATCACCAACATGCATGTGCCGAACGACATCATTATCGACGCCTCCATGCCGGTCGTCGTCCGCGACGGCGGCAAGATGTGGGGTCCCGACGGCCAGCTGCACGACACCAAGGCGATGGTGCCCGATCGCTGCTATGCCACCATGTACCGCGAGATCCTCGACGACTGCCGCTGCAACGGCGCCTTCGACCCGGCGACCATCGGCAGCGTGCCGAACGTCGGCCTGATGGCCCAGAAGGCAGAAGAGTACGGCTCGCACGACAAGACCTTCATGGCTCCCGGCAACGGCTCGATCCGCGTGGTCGACGCCGACGGCAGCGTGCTCATGTCGCAGCCGGTAGAGACTGGCGACATCTTCAGGATGTGCCAGACCAAGGACGAGCCGATCCGCGACTGGGTGAAGCTCGCCGTCCGCCGCTCCAGGGCCACCGGCGCCCCTGCCATCTTCTGGCTCGACGAGAACCGTGCCCACGACCGCTCCATCATCGCCAAGGTCAACGAGTACCTGAAGGAGAACGACACCAACGGGCTCGACATCAGGATCCTCGCTCCGCAGGACGCCATGAAGTTCACCCTCGGCCGCTTCCGCGCCGGGCAGGACACCATCTCGGTGACCGGCAACGTGCTCCGCGACTACCTGACCGACCTTTTCCCGATCATCGAGCTGGGCACCAGCGCCAAGATGCTCTCCATCGTGCCACTGCTCAACGGCGGCGGCCTGTTCGAGACCGGTGCCGGCGGCTCGGCACCGAAGCATGTGCAGCAGTTCCAGAAAGAGGGCTACCTCCGCTGGGATTCGCTCGGTGAGTTCTCGGCCCTTGCCGCCTCGCTCGAGCACCTCGCCCAGAGCTTCGGCAACAAGAAGGCCCAGGTGCTGGCCGATACGCTCGACCAGGCGATCGGCAAGTTCCTCGACAACGGCAAGTCCCCGGCCAGGAAGGTCGGCCAGATCGACAACCGCGGCAGCCACTTCTACCTCGCCCTCTACTGGGCCGAGGCGCTCGCCGGCCAGGATGCCGACCAGGAGTTGCAGGCCCGCTTCGCCCCCGTCGCCCAGGCGCTCGCCGGCAACGAGGAGAAGATCAACGCCGAGCTGATCGCCGCACAGGGAAGCCCGGTCGACATGGGCGGCTACTACCATCCGGACGACGTCAAGACCGGAAAGGCCATGCGCCCGAGCGCCACGCTCAACGCGATCATCGACGCGCTCTGAAGCGACCGCGAAGCAAACAGAGAAGCCCGGCACCGCCGGGCTTCTCTGTTTGGGGACATCCTATAATTTCCTTAAGTAAACTTCCGTCTCCATTCTGCTGCAGGACCCCGCAACAGCTCGTTATCAGGGCCCATCGGCATCGGAGTTTTCATCTCCTTTGGCTTCATGACGATACTGAAACCGTCATGCCGCTAATGGTTAACTTGCGATTAAAAAAAGCATAACTGACTTTATGAGGCAGGATTTACTTGACAAAGTTAAGGACGTCCCCTCCAGGCGTAGATGAATCCGCCTTGGCCGAGGAGGGCGGCGACCGGTGCGATGTCATCCTTCGAGACGACGAAGCAGCCGTTGCTCCGGCCGATGCGCGGGCCTTCGATGGTGGCGAGGTTCCAGAGGATGTAGGGGATCGAGACGTAGCCGGCCGAGTGCAGGACGATGTCGCGCGGGCCGGCGTTGCCGTTGCGCAGGGAGTCGAGCCCGTCGAGGCGCAGGGCGAGGCCGTGGTCGCCCGAGTAGGTGCGGCCAACCCTGAAGAGGCCGAGGCTGCTCATGTTGGACTCCGGCACGTTCGAGAAGCTGCGGGCGAAGAGCCCGCCGCTCATTTTCCCATGCGCAACCCTGACGTAGCGCCGGCTCCCGTTTCGCAGGTCGAGGAGCACCATGCGCTTCATCCAGGAGGGCTTGGAGTAGTCCACCACCGCCAGCGTGCGGAGCTCCTCATCGGGATGGGAAAGGGCGTGGCGGACCAGCTCGGCCTTCGCGTCGGTGACGGCCTCCTCGGAAACCTGCCCGGGATCACGAAGGAGGATCGCCATGCCCGGCACCAGGGTCAGGAGCGTCGCGGCGAGCGCCGCAAGCACGAGGTATTTCGGGATGGAGCGCTTCATTGGATGAATATAACGCCTCTCCGGCGTTTTCATTGTTGCCGCCATTGCTTACCTTAGTGCAGTCATTCCATCAACCCAGCAAGCTGCCGTCCATGAGTGCAAAAACCGCAAACATCCTCCTGATCGGCGACGTGGTCGGGAACCCCGGCCTCCAGATCGTAAGCAGGATGCTCAAGGGGTTCATCTCGAAGTACGAGGTCGATTTCGTCATCTGCAACGGGGAGAACGCCCACAACGGCAAGGGGATGAGCCTCGAGGCGCTGAACCTCCTGACCGAGGCGGGGGTGGACGTCGTGACCGGCGGCAACCACATCTGGAACAACTTCAACTTCTTCGACACCCTCAAGACCCACGAGCGGGTGCTCCGCCCCCAGAACTATCCCAAAGGGACCTACGGGCGCGGATTCGGCACCTACAAGCTGCCGAACGGGTTGGGAAGCATCACGGTGCTGAACCTGCAGGGTCGGACCTTCATGAACCCGATCGACTGCCCGTTCCGCACGGCCGACTGGGTCGTCAAGCAGGTGAAGGAGCAGTCGCCGATGATCGTGATCGATTTCCATGCCGAGGCGACCGCCGAAAAGCTCGGCCTCGGTTGGTACCTCGACGGCAGGGTGTCGGCCGTTGTCGGTACCCACACCCACGTCCAGACCGCCGACGAGCGCATCATGCCCAAGGGCACGGGCTACCTGACCGACGTGGGGATGACCGGCCCTTACCATTCGGTGATCGGCATGCAGGTCAAGTCCGCCGTGGACCGCATGCTCTACCAGACGCCCCACAAGTACGAGTGCGCCACCGACGACGTCCACTTCTCGGCGGTGCTGCTCAAGCTCGACACCGCAACCGGCAAGACCTTGGCGATAGAGCGGATATTTTATCCGGAGTTTGAAAAAAGCGAAAGGGCGTGACGGGACAGCATGGGGCAAAGGGACATAAGGGTTGCAGATGATGATGCCGTGAAGATCGGTCTTTCACTTTGACCCTTGTGTCCTTCCAGTCCCTGGAGTCCCTTCCTCCTACACCGCCGCCAGTGTGGCGGCAAGCAGCTCCCAGAACCGGCCGACCGAGGCGATCTCGGCCTTTTCGTCGGGAGAGTGGGGGTGGCGGATGGTCGGGCCGAACGAGATCATGTCGAGCCCCGGATGGCTCCCCCCGATGATGCCGCACTCCAGCCCGGCATGCACCGCGCGGACCTGCGGTTCGCTGCCGAACCTCTCCCGGTAGACCGTTTTCATCAGCATCAGGACGGGCGATGCGGGATCCGGCCTCCAGCCGGGGTAGCCCCCTTCGAGGCGGAACGAGGCTCCGGCGAGCCTGAAGAGGCTTCCGATCGTCGCCGAGAGGTCCTCCATGGCCGAATCCACCGAACTCCTGAGCAGGCACTCGACCCTTGCGGCACCGTTGGCCGCCCTGACGATGGCGAGGTTGTTCGAGCTCTCGACGAGCCCCTCCATGGCGTCGCTCATGCGCATGACGCCGTTCGGACAGGCATGCACGGCCATCAGCAGGCGCCGGCACGCCCCCTCCTCCATCACGGATCCGGGAAGCCCTGCAGGCGTGGCCTCGATGCGCAGCTCCGGCTCGGTGGCCGAGAGTTCGCTCGAGATGGCTGCCGCCAGGGCTTTGCACGAGGCGATGCATCCTTCGGCATGCCCGGCGGACACGGCGACATGGGCGAAGGACTCCCTCGGGATGGCGTTGCGCAGGCTGCCCCCCTCGATCGAGCCGATGCGCAGTCCATGGCGTTCGCAAGCGTCGTGCAGCAGGCGGTTCATGACCTTGTTGGCATTGCCCCTGCCAAGGGCGATGTCCATGCCGCTGTGGCCTCCCCTCAGGCCCGAGACCGTGATCCTGAAGCCCCTCATGCCCGGCGGCACCGGTTGTTCCGGCACCTCGAACCCCGCCACGGCGTCGAGGCCGCCGGCGCAGCCGACGAACAGCTCCCCCTCGTCCTCGGAGTCGAGGTTCATGAGGATGCTTCCCCGCAGCAGCCCCGGACGCAGGCCACGCGCGCCGGTCATGCCCGCCTCCTCGTTCCCGGTGAAGAGCGCCTCGACCGGGCCGTGCGGGAGGTCGTCGGCTTCGAGCACCGCGAGGGCCGCGGCGAGGCCGAGGCCGTTGTCAGCGCCGAGCGTGGTGCCTTCGGCCCTGACCCAGCCCCCGTCGACACAGGTCCTGATGGGGTCGCGGAGGAAATCGTGCTCCGTGCCGCTGTTCTTCTGCGGCACCATGTCGAGGTGGGCCTGCAGGATCACCCCTTTGCGGTGCTCCATGCCCGGGCTGGCGGGCTTGCGGATGATGATGTTGCCGGCGTCGTCGGCGATGGTCTCCAGCCCGAGCTCCCGGCCGAACGCGGCGAGGAACTCCCTTGCCTGCTCCTCATGGCCGGAGGGGCGGGGTATCCGCGTGAGGGCGTGGAAGTGCTTCCACACCCGTTGCGGTTCGAGGTTGGTGATGTCGGCCAATGAGCTCGTCCGGTTCAGCGTTTGCCGCATTCGAACTCTTCGGCGACGAGCACGTCGTCGGTGCTGCCGATATAGAGGGGGGTGCGCTGGTGCAGCTCCTCGGGCCTGATGTCGAGGATGCGGCGCTGTCCGTCCGTGGCGCGGCCGCCGGCCTGTTCGCAGATGAAGGCGAGCGGGTTGGCTTCGTACATGAGCCTGAGCTTGCCGTTCTTGTGCTTCTTGGTCGCCGGGTAGATGAAGACGCCGCCGGTCAGGAGGTTGCGGTGGAAATCAGCCACGAGCGAGCCGATGTAGCGGGTGCTGTAGGGACGCCCGGTGGAGGCATCCTCCTCCTTGAGATAGTCGACGAAGCGCTTGGTCCCTTCGTTGAGCTGCGCCCATGAGCCCTCGTTCATCGAGTAGTACTTGCCGCGCTCGGGGGTGGTGATGTTCTCGTGCGAGAGCAGGAACTCGCCGATGCCCGGATCGTAGGTGAAGCCGTGCACGCCATGGCCGGTCGTGTAGACCATCACCACGGAGGAGCCGTAGATGACGTAGCCCGCGGCCACCTGCTCGGCGCCGCTCTGGAGGCAGTCCTCGAGGCTCGCCTTGGCCGGGTCGTCTGACTTGAGGCGGTAGATCGAGAAGATGGTGCCGACGCTGACGTTCACGTCGATGTTGGACGATCCGTCGAGCGGGTCGAAGAGCAGGGCGTAGTTGCCGGTCTCGTTGACCGGCGGCACGATGATGCTGTCGTTCTCCTCGGAGCCCATGATGGCGAACCTGCCGTGCTGGCCGATGGCATTGATGATCTGTTCGTTGGCGAACAGGTCGAGTTTTTTGACCTCCTCACCCTGGACGTTGGTGCTGCCGGCGAGGCCGAGGATGTCGGCGAGCCCGGCGCGAACCACCTTGTTCCGCACCAGCTTGGCCGCGAAGGCGACGTCGTTGAGGAGGTCGGTGACCTCGGCGTTGACTTCGGGGTAGAGTTTCTGCTGCTGCAGGAAGTGGCTCTCGATGGTGGTCAGTTTGTTCATCAGGGTATCCGGGAAAGGTTGGTGTAAAAGCACATGAATTAAAATTTAGGCTATTTCACGGGCAATACCAAGGTCGTGGTTTTGGCATGATCCGTTAACGCCAATTTTATCCTGAAGAAACGGTTGAAATTATCCGTACATTCACCGATTACGTCCCATTTCTCAACCCCCTTCCATGAAGCGTTACCGATGGACCCGCCTCGAGCCCGACGAAAGCCTCGTCATGGAGCTCTCGAAGGCGATCAACGTCAGCGAGCCCCTGGCTGCGGCGCTCTGCAACCGGGGCATATCGACCTTCGAAGAGGCTCGCCGCTTCTTCCGGCCGTCGCTCGACGCGGTGCCGTCGCCGCTCCTGTTCCGTGACATGGAGAAGGCGGTGAGGCGCCTTGCGCGTGCCCTTGCCGGTGGTGAACGGATCATGGTCTACGGTGATTACGACGTCGATGGCACGACGGGCACGGCCATGCTCTCGATGTTCCTCGAAAGCCGGGGAGCCAGTGTCTGCCACTACATCAACGACCGCTTCACAGAGGGGTACGGCCTTTCGGACGAGGGGATCGCCTACGCCGTCGAGCGGAAGGTGACGCTTATCGTCACGGTCGATTGCGGCATCCGCGCCGTTGAGGAGGTCCGGAAGTGCGCGGCGGAGGGGATAGAGGTCATCATCTGCGACCACCACGAGGCCGCGGAGCTTCCCGAAGCGTTCGCCATCCTCGATCCCAAGGTTGACGGTTGCGCCTACCCCTTCCGCGAGCTGTGCGGCTGCGGCGTCGCCCTCAAGCTCATCCAGGCCTTCGTCGGGATGGAGGGAGGGGCTTCCGCCGAGTGGGAGCAGTACCTCGACCTGGTGGCCATCGCCTCGGCGGCCGACATGGTTTCGCTGCAGGAGGAGAACCGGGCCTATCTCCACGAGGGGCTCCGGCGCCTGAAGGATCAGCCGAGGGAGAGCCTGCAGGCGATGGCCTCGCTGATGAACGTCAGGCCCGAAGAGATCTCCATGACCAACATCGCCTTCGGCATCGCGCCGCGCATCAACGCCGCAGGGCGGATGGAGTCGGCGCGGACCGCCATGCAGTGGCTCCTTGCGAGGGATGCCGAGGATGCCTCCCGCTACGCCGCCGAGCTCGAGGAGATGAACTCCCGGAGGCGGGAGATCGACGCGGGCATCATGGCCAAGGCCGAGACGATGGTCGCCGGCCACTGCGCCACCTACTGCTCCTCGATCGTGCTCTATGACGAGGAGTGGCACCTCGGCGTGCTGGGCATCGTGGCTTCGAAGCTCCTCGACAAGTTCGCCCTGCCGACCGTCATCATGGGGCGCATGAACGGCGTGATCAAAGGCTCGGTCAGGAGCGTCGGGAGCCTCAACATCTACGATGTCCTGCATGAGTGCCGTGACCACCTGGAGCAGTTCGGGGGCCACCACCAGGCGGCCGGCCTGACCTTGCGCCCGGAGCAGCTGTCGGGCTTCAGGAGGCGCTTCGACGAGGTTTGCCGCGAGCTGCTTCCGGTCGAGGAGAGGCAGAAGGAGCTCAGGTTCGACGCCGAACTCGGCATTCGGGAGATCACCCCGAAATTCATGAACGTGCTCGAGCAGTTCGGGCCGTTCGGCTTCGGGAACCGGGAACCGCTCTTCGTTTCCTCCGGGTGTTCGCTCTCCGGCAGGCCGAGGCTCCTCAAGGAGCGCCACGTCAAGTTCATGGTGAAGGAGGGGAGGGGGAGCGCCGTCGAGGCGATCTGCTTCGACCGCCCCGATATCTACGACGACCTCGTCAGGGCAGGATCCGACGCCCGCCTGAAGCTCCTCTTCCTCCCCGAACGGAAGCAGTGGAACGGCCGGGAGTACCTCCAGCTGAGGCTGAGGGACCTGGCAGTTGATAGTTGATCATGGATAGCGGGGGGCTTTGTGGGGGCGGCCCCCCGTGGCTGCCTGCGGGAATCCTGCTGTCCCTTCAGTCCTCTTTCCCGGCTACCCTCCCCTCACTCCGCATTCTCGTGCTGCATCCTGGCCAGCACTCCTGCCAGCGACGAGCTGGCCGATATCACGAAGAAGATCAGCGATAGGGCGACGCCGGTGCCGGTGTCGAGCCCGAGGTGGCTGAGCGCGTAGAAGAAGGTCACTTCGCGCGCTCCCGCACCGCCGATGGTCAGCGGCAGGATGGTCGCGACCGATGAGATCAGGAAGATCGCCAGGTAGTCGACCTGGTTCGAGGTCGCCGAGACCGCCATGAGGATGAACCAGGCCGACACGAGCTGCGTCGCCTGCACGATGAGCGATTCGAGCGCGGTCGGCACGAAGACGGGCAGGAACTGCCGGTACATGAGGCGGGTCAGCAGCAGCGACAGGGGATAGGCGCCGACGATGACGGCCCAGGCCCAGGTGGACAGCCCGGGGTAGAGCGCCAGGAAACCGCTCGGCAGCAGCAGGATGGCCGACAGGAAGAGCAGGGCGAAGATCCCGCTCACCCGGTCCCAGAAGACCGCGCCGAAGACGTTCATCACCGTGATGTCGTGGTGCTTCCTCAGTATGAAGATCTTGTAGCCGTCGCCGCCGACCCCGCCCGGCAGGAAGAGGTTGTAGAACATCCCCAGGTAGTAGAGCTTGAGGTTGTACCACTCCGGCAGCCGGAGGCCGATCGCCCTGAAGAATCGGTTCAGTCGCGTGGCGTTCGCCACCTTGGAGACGTTGAAGAAGAGGAATGCCCCCAGCAGGTGCCAGGGGTTCGCATGGGAGACGAGCATGCCGAGCCGGTGCAGGTCCACCTTGCGCAGCACGAGGTACAGCGCGGCCACGGTCATGGCCGCCTGCAGCAGGGCTTTGAGGAGTTTGCGGTTGAGGCTCTTACTCTTTGTCAACGATCTGCCTGATGATGTAGGGTTTCTTGTTCTGCGACTCGTAGTAGGTGCGCATGATGAACTCGGCAATGAAGCCGGTCGTGATCAGCTGGATGCCGATGAAGGTCATGATGACGCCGAGGGTCAGCAGCGGGCGTCCGCCGATCTCCTGGCCGAGCACCTTCAGCGCGAGGAGGTAGAGGTTGATGGCGAGCCCCAGGAAGAGGGTGGTGAAGCCGAGGGTGCCGAAGAGATGCATCGGCTTCTGGCCCCACTTCTGGAAGAAGACCATGAAGAGCAGGTCGCTCATCACCTTCATGGTACGGCCGATGCCGTACTTGGACTTGCCGAACTTGCGCGCGTGGTGCCTCACATCCACCTCCTCCATCTTCGCGCCGTAGAGCTGGACGAGCACCGGGATGAAGCGATGCAGCTCCCCGTAGAGGCCCAGGTTCTTGGCGACCTCCTTCCGGAACACCTTGAGGGTGCAGCCGTAGTCGCGGATGTGCACGTTGGTGAGGTTCCGGATGAGCGCGTTGGCGATCTTGCTGGGGATCTTCCGCAGGACCATGCCGTCCTTGCGTCCGGCGCGTCGTCCGGCGATCACGTCGAGCCCCTTCTCCTCCAGCCGGCGGATCATCATGGGGATGTCGGCCGGGTCGTTCTGCAGGTCGCCGTCCATGGTGGCGATCAGCTCGCCGTGCGCCTGGTCGATGCCGGCGGCCATCGCGGTCGTCTGGCCGTAGTTCTTGTTCAGCACCACCAGCCGGCAGTGGGCAGGGGCGAGCCGCCGAATCTCGTCAACCGTCCCGTCGGTCGAGCCGTCATCCACCAGGACGATCTCGTGCTCGATGCCGCCGAGCGCGCCAGAGAGCGCATCGAAGAGTGGCCGGATGCTTTCGGCTTCGTTCATGAGCGGTATGACGACGGAGAGTTTCATCGGGGTGCGGGTTGGCCTGATATCCTTGCCAGGATTATTCCATTTTTTTCGTAGAGCTGCTCATAGTTCCCGAGCCTGCCGATATCGTCGATGCTGGTCAGCACGACTTCGCCGGCACGAGGCTCGCGCCTTTCGGCAAGAGACCCCGAATATACGAAAAACGAAGGGTAATAGACCTCCCACATCACGATTTTCAGCCCCTGCCGCCTGGCCAGCATGGCGGCCTCCCGGACCGGCGCCTGCATCACCCTCGAGACCATCGGCATGACGACGAAGTTGGCCGAGAGGGTCAGGACGGCGCCGCTGAGGATGAGCCTGACTCCGGGGGCGACCCTGGGTAGCGCCTGGAGCAGCAGGCAGAGCACGGCGGCACCCGCCATGAACATGGTAAAGCCGGTGGCGGCCGTGTCGTCGAGGAGCCCCTGGAGCTGCGCCCGCACGAAGGCCTCGGGTATCGATGGCAGCAGGCGGCGCACCACCTCCGGAACCGCGGCGAGCAGCAGCAGCAGCACCGCCGGGGCGATGGCGTGCGGCCAGCTCCTTTTCGCGGAGGCCAGCGCCGAGCCCATGATGATGAACAGGGGGGTGTAGCCGTAGATCATGTAGTGGGGCAGCTTGGTGCCGGAGAGCGAGAAGAGCACGAAGACGAAACCGGCCCAGATGAGCCCGAAGCGGAAAAGCGGTTCGGCGACGAGCGACCTGAACCTCGCCAGCGCGGAGAGCAGCAGGGTGGTCGAGGGCATGACGCCCACAAGGATTACCGGGACGTAGTAGAGGAGCGAGCCCGAGTGCCCCTCCATCGAGCCGCTGAAGCGACCGACGTTGTGCTTCATGAAGAAGCCCTGGATGAAGGCGTCACCCTGGTCGAGGTACTCCATCACGTACCAGGGCAGGACGATGGCGAGGAAGAGGGCGATCGCCGCCGGGTTCAGGAGGGCCCGGAACCAGGAGCGCAGGTCTCGCTCTGCAAGGAAGAAGAGGAACGACGAGGCGAGCGGGATCAGCACCGCGACCGGTCCTTTGGTCAGCACGCCGAGCCCCATGGCCGCGAAGGCGAGATAGGCCGACGAACGCTGCTTTTCGCGCTGGTAACGGTAGATGGCGAACATGGCTACGGCGAGGCAGCAGTTCAGCAGGCCGTCCGCGATGGCCGCCTTGGCGATGATCGAAACCTGGAGCGACAGGGCGAGCAGGGCGGTGGCGAAGAGGGCTTCGGTCTCATTCCGCTCCCTGCGGACGAACGCGAAGGTTGCCGCGGCCCAGAGGGTTGCCGAAAGGGCCGAGGGGAGCCTGAAGGCGAACTCGGTGATGCCGAATGCCCTGACCGAAACCAGCTGCAGCCAGTAGATGAGGATCGGCTTGTCGAAGCGCGGCATCCCGTTCAGGTAGGTGGTCAGGTAGTTCTTCGAGACGAGCATCTCCCTGGTCGCTTCGCTGAAGGCCCCTTCGTCGACGTCGAAGAGGGGGCCTGAGCCGATGCCGGCCAGGAAGCTCAGGAAGACAAGGAGGCAGAGCCCCGCGAGGAGGAGGTGCCGGTTCCGGTTATGCGCTTCGGTCATCATCGAGCTTGCTGGTGAAGAGTCGTTGGTAGAGCAGCACGGCGGTGGCGGCTCCGATCGCCGAGCCGGCGATCACGTCGCTCAGGTAGTGCTGGCAGAGCACGACGCGGCTGGCCGCCACGAGCAGTCCGCAGGTGAGGAACAGGACGCGGAAGCGGGGCCAGGTGAGCGAGAGGGCCACCGCAACGCTCAGCGCCGTCGTCGAATGGCCGGAGGGGAACGAGGTCCACTCGTGTTCCAGGCTTAACCCTCCGAGCCCGAAGGCCCCGTTATCAAAAAGAAGCATCGGCCGTGCCCGGCCGAAGAGCACCTTCAGCAGGTCGACCGTGAGGCCCGACACCGCCGTCGCCATGAAGACGAAGAGCCCGGTGAGCGAGGCCCTTCGGTTCCGTTTTCGCAGTCCGAGGAAAAGCGCCAGCCCGCCGATGAGGTAGGGTTCCGACTGCCCCGCCAGGGTGATGGCGTCCCAGATGCCCATCCACGGGGCCCACCTGAAGTGGTGGAAATAGCGAGCCAGCCCGATATCCGCGAAAAACCATGCCGCCGCGCAGAGCAGCGAGGTCAGCAGCGTGGCCGGTATGGCGGTTTTGCGGTTTGACATCGGATTGCTGATAGCTCATGGGAAAATCATCCTGTCCGTCTTGGTAGGGCAGGGTTGTCCGGTGCGCAAAATAACGATTTTTGCCACACAATGACGGTATCGATTCTCTCGGGATTGCCGTTCCCGGCTGAATTAGTCGGAGCTCTTTCTCCTGCGTTATGGAAATGTCAAGGAACCGTCAGGTGCATAGTTTCTTTTGCACACCTTTGGCTGATAAAAAATGCGGCGCAACTTTTAAGTTGTTAGCACCCGTTTTTTGAGCTATCATAGCTGAAAATTGGCTTTTAAACGGTTTGCTGTTTGTGTGTCGTATTGGTCGGTCATGGCCAGCTGGGCGTGACCGTGGTATCGCTTCTGGCTGTCCATCCATTCGGGGCAACAGCAACAAAACGTCCAGAGAGATGAAGAAAATGCTTTCGTTTGCCGCGCTGTTTGCGTCGCTTTCCTCTGCGGTTCCTGCCGACGCAGCCGTCAACTTGGGCGGGTACGCCGGCATCAGGCTCAGGGACGAGAACTACAGCGGGACGGCGTTTGCTCCAGGAAGCAGCAGGGATGCCAGCGACCTGAAGTGGCAGTACCGGATTCGCCTGTTCACCTCGGCCGACCTTGGTGACGGGTATTACTTCAAGGCCATGGCGACCGACGAGAGCGAGGGGGATGGCGGCTGGAATACCTTCACCGGTACCGGGACCTACACGCTGCAGGTCTCGAACTTCTCCTTCGGCCGCCAGACGGCCGACAGCGGTTATTCGATCGGGCGCCTGCCGCTCAACGCGGTCAACACTCCGATCCTCGACCTGACGCTCTTCCCCTTCCAGCCCCTTGAGAGCCCGCTCGCCAGTATGGGCATGGACAGGCTTTTCGGAATCAACTACAACACCAAGTGCCTTTCCGGCAACCTTCGGGCGACACTGTTCATCCTCGACAACGGATCGGCCAGCAATACCGGGCTTGAGGGTGACGGCAAGTTCAACGACGGCTACGCCCTGCACCTTGCATATTCCGGCAAGGTGGGCGACATCACTGTCGAGCCGCAGTTCATGCGGGCGGTGACGCAGGCAACCCTCGCCGCGCACTATCCCTCCACCACCTCCTGGTACACCCACGTCACCCCCTGGTCGGCCGGTACCAGCCTTACCATTCCGGCCGGAGGGGCGAAGATCGGCCTCGGCGCCTTCTACACCCGCGGAAGGAACAGCACAGGCTATACCGGCATCACCGGTTTCACCGACGAACCTGATGCCGGAGATGTGGACTATAGCGGCTACCAGTTCAGGATCAAGGGCGACTACGGACCCGTCCGCTGCTACTGGGATTATCACCGTACCACGGACAGGAGCCGGACGCTCCTGTCGGAGGCTAAATACACCAACAACTTTTTCTGGCTCTCCTACGAAATCCCGGTGCACAAAACCTCGTCGGCAAGCTTCACGATCCAGCCGACCCTGCGCTACCTGACCAACAGGGCCGAAGGCGGCGTGACGAACTTCAACCAGCAGCGGCTTCGTTCCGACCTCTGGGCAACAGTCACCTTTTGACCTAATTCCGGGCTGGCAGTCTTTTGGGCAGGTTCTTCGTTTTCAATCAGAAACCCGAACATCATGAAAAAAATCATCCCCTTTGCGGCCCTGCTGGCGATGGCCATGCTTCCTGCGCAGGCATCCGCAGTCCAGTTCGGCTTCGGCGGCGATGTCTCCACGAGGCTCAGGGTCCAGACCTACGATGTGGACCACCAGTTCGCCGACGATGTCATGTGGCAGTACCGCGTGACCCTGAACGGGAGCGCCCAAATGGGAGATGGTTTCTACGCGAGGGTCCAGCTCGCCAACGAAGCGCCGAACAGGCTTGACAGGAACAAGGGTGCCAAAAGCGAGTTCGGTGCTGCCGGTACCGTGGCCATCGGCGGCGGGGGAGGCTGGCAGACCGTCGGCTACGGCAACACCGAGTTCTCCTCCCTCGGATTCAACAACGCCTATTTCGGAAGGATCTACGGAGACAGCCACTACGCTATCGGCCGCATTCCCCTGAACTCCTTCGACAACCCGGTCTACGACCTGACCCTCTTTCCCAGGAACCCCATCGAACTTCCGGTGGCGACCTTCCTGAACGACCGCATGTTCGCTGCGAACTACGGCACGAAGGTTGGGGCGGGTGAGCTGAACCTGACCTTCGGCGTGGTCGACAATATCGTCGGCAACGACACGGGAAGCACGGGGGACGGCCTCCTGAACGACGGCTACCTCCTGATGGCGAGCTACAGGGCGGAGTTTGCCGGCGTGACCGTCGAACCCACCGTCCTTACCGCGATAACCAAGATGGACTCCTTCACCCAGGAGACCTTCAAGGCTTCGGGCTCCACCAGCGGGACCGGCAACAACCTCAACAACAAGTACCGCATGCCGTTCCACCAGGGGGTCCGGCCGGTCACCTTCGGAGCGAACCTGAGCGGGCCGGTCGGAGGGGTGAAGCTCGGTGCCGGCGCCTGGTACAGCATCGCGAAGGGGACGACGCCGTCGAGCGGCGTCTATAACAACTCAGTAGTGCTGGATGACGACGGGATGCCTTACGGACTCGACAACAGGAACGCCAGCGTCGACCTCACCGCCTACTTCACGAGGGTCAAGTTCGAATACGGCCCGGTCCTGCTGTGGTGGGACCACAACGTGACAACCGACAGGTCGAAGCTCGCCTCAGAAGCCGTTGCCGTCAAGCAGACCTACACGAACAACCTGGCCTGGGCGCAATACCAGTACCATGCCTATGAGGACAAGGAGGTGAAGCTGACCCTCCAGCCGACGCTGCGATTCATGGTCACCAAGGACGAGGTGGATCCGACCTACAACCACAGCCGCCTGCGCCTGGAGCTGTGGGCTGTCGCCGCGTTCTGATCCTTCCGGCGGACCTTTCCCTGGAATTTCCGCGCGGAGCGGGAATCCTGGGGTAAGGCCCTCCCTTTCGAGCGTCTCTTCATGGATGCCATGGGGAGCTTCTTGGCTTGTTTTCGGCTTTGCCGCACAACTTTAAAATTGCCCATATTTTTATATAATTTAGCCTTACGAGGCTCTTTGCTGCTGCTGTTGCCGCTCGCTGCCGCCTCCACTCCGGAACCTGCCCGGCAGGTCCGGTGGCGCCGGGATGGCGCTCGGAAACAGGTGTTCTTTGTCCTGCAACCCCAACAGAAACTTCGACAAAGAGGAGGCCCCCCATGGCCAGGAGCAATTACGGTATTTTCGGATTCCTGTTCGCCTGCCAGCTGATTCCCGCTGCGGTAACTGCCGCCCAGCCACCCAAGCCCGTGCCGACGGTCCGTTACGACCGGGTGCAGGGGACGGTGAACACGGTGAACCGCGACAGCGCCCTCGTTGTGTTGACGCTTGCCGACGGATCAACACAGCGCGTCAGGATAGCCTCCAACGCCTACCTCCATCCCCTGAAGGGGCTCGACGAGCGCTCCCGCCGTCCCGACCCGGCCGGCATCGGCTCGTTTGATCCTGGCGCCCGCATCGCGGCTTCCGGCCTGGTCTACTCCGACCGTCCGGAACTGGTCGCCAAGGAGGTCACCTTTTTCGACCATGCCACCAACAAACCGATTTTCGAGGATTCCGACTGGTGGTCCTCCCAGGCCAAAGAGCTGGCAGATTTCTGGATAAGGACACAGTTCGGTCCCGGTGACCCCGTCGATCCCGCAGCCTACAGGACCAACATCACCAAGACCGGCACGAAGCGCTCCGAATCGGCCAACCTCCAGGAGACCGACACCATTTCCCGGCTCATCTACGGGCTCAGTTCCACCTATATCATCAACGGCAATCCGAGGGTGCTCGAAGCGGCCAGGCAGCTGGTGCGCTACCAGCGCGAGCGGTTCCGCATCGAGAGCGCGGACGGAACGCAGGTCTACTGGCTGCATGCGTTGCGGGACGGGCGACCCGTCCTCGCCTCGCTCTTCGCCGACGATGCCGGCACCATACCGCTCTATGAGCAGATCTACTGCCTCGCGGGCCTGACACAGTACTATCGAGCCACAGGGGATGCCGTCATCCTTGCCGATATCGAGAAAACCATCCGTTTCATGGACGAGCACTACTGGGATGGCGCCCCCAGGGACCCGATGCAGCGTGGCTATTTCTCCCATCTCGATCCCGGTACGCTCCGGGTGGTCGAAAGCGGGCCCAACGGCCTCCGCAAGAACTGGAACTCCGTCGGGGATCATCTCCCGGCATACCTCGGGAACCTCTATCTCGGGACCCGCGACCCGAAATACCTCAAGCGGCTCGTCGAGCTTGCTGAACTCATCGTGGAGCACTTCCCGGACAAGGGGAGCCCCTTCGTGAACGAACGGTTCGACGCCCGCTGGAATCCGGACCATGGCTACGCCTGGCAGCAGAACCGTGGCGTGGTGGGACACAACCTCAAGATCGCCTGGTGCCTTACCCGCCTGTACGGCCTGACCTCCCATGAACGTTACCTTCGGACCGCCCGGAAATGCGCCGACCTGATGCAGGTCTACGGCCAGGACGTCCGCCGCGGAGGCTGGTACGACGTGATCGAACGGGAGCCCGATCCGGTGACCGGCCGTTACGAGCTGGTCTGGCACGACCGGAAAGCCTGGTGGCAGCAGGAGCAGGGGATCCTGGCCTATTATGTCCTCTACGGCACCGTCCACGACCCGGCATACCTCGCCTCCGCCCGTGCCGGTTCCGGTTTCTACAACCTGGCGTTCCCGGACCATGACGACGGCGACGTCTTCTTCGACTGCCAGTCCGACGGCACACCCTACCTCATTGGCGACCGCGCCGACAAGGGGAGTCATTCAAAGAGCGGCTACCACAACATGGAGCTGACCTATTTCGCGCATCTCTACACCAACCTCCTGGTCAACCACAGGCCGGTCGCGCTCCACTTCCGTCCAGGTCTGGAAACGGCCGGAACCCGATTCCAGGTCCAGCCGATCGCCTTTCCGAAGGGCTCCGTGAGGATCGCTTCGGTGACCATCGGTGGCCGACCGTGGCACGATTTCGATGCAGAAGGCCTCTCGGTTCGGCTGCCTGAATGGAAGGTGCCCGAGCCGATGGTCGTGACTCTCGCTCCCCGCTGAGCCGCCGAGAGGCACAAGTTACAGGAACGCCAAACCGGAAGGGAACATGCAGGTGCGAAAAGAGGAAATTTCCAAGGTTGCCATCACGTGGTCGATGGTGGCGCTGCTGGCGATCGGTTATACGATCGGCTGGAGCGCCGTCCACTCGATGCTGGTCAAGCGGATGGGCATCCAGTACCTGCCCTACACCTATATCGGCATCAGCCTGCTCGGTATGGTGGGCTCCTCGGTCTACCTGATGTTCGCAGACAAGGTGCGCCGCGACCGCCTCCTGGTCATTTTCGCCGTCGTTACCGGCGTGCTGCTGCTCCTGGCCCGCACCCTGGTCTCCGCGAACCAGGAGAGCTCCCCGGGCTTCACCCTGCAGCTCTTCCTGTTCTTCATGGTGGTCTTCTTTGCCCAGGGGGTCGGCAACTCGACCCTCGGCACGCAGGTCTGGACGATCATCAGCGATCTGTTCACCCCGTCGCAGGGGCGGCGCCTCTATCCCATCGTCGGTACCGCAGGGACCATCGGCGGCATCGCCGGTGGCGCATCGATCCATTTCCTCGCCGATTCCATGGGGACGGCCAACCTTACGCTGGTCTGGGCCTTTTCGGTTCTGGCTCTTGTTCCCCTCACTTTCATGGTCAGGAAGCGGTTCGGCGGCGAACTGGGAGGGAGGAGCAAGAGCGCTTCGGGAACCGCTGGTAAAGGGGCCCACCTCAGGGAGGGGGCAGGCTTTTTCCGAAGCTCGCCGATGGCCGTCGTGCTCGGGTTCGTGGCCGTGATGTTCTGGGTGGTCGGCTCCGTCGCCGATTTCCAGTACACCCGGATCATGAACGCAACCTTCCCGTCCGAGGCGAAGCTTGCCGGTTTCTACGGTATCTACGGCATGGTCATCAACATCACCGGGCTCCTGGTGCAGGTGCTCTTCAGCGGTTACCTCATCCGGCGCATCGGGGTCTCCCGCGGACTTTGCGCGCTGCCCCTGACCGTGCTTGCCGGTTTCGTGTTCATCACCCTCCAGCCCGTCTTCTGGGCCGGCTTCTTCCTTCGGTTCACCTGGGACCTTGTCGGCATGACTGTCCAGGGCAACTCCTACCAGCTGGCGCAGAACGCGATGCCGTCCGCGCTCCGAGCCCGAATCCGGGGCTTCATCGAAGGGGTGGTCAATCCGCTCGGCGGTGTGCTCGGCGGCCTGCTCATCCTGGGACTGCACGCGATGTTCGATGCGACGGACGGCCAGGGCTGGAGCGACGAGGTGACGATCTCCGGCATCGTGCTCGGCATCCTCTGGATCGCCGTCGTCCTCGGTTCACAGAAGCACTACCTCAACCTGATCGCCGACAACCTGAAGAGCCCTGACAAGAGGACCGTGATGGATGCGATCGAATGCCTGGTGGAGCCGGGAAGCACACGGGCCGGCGAACTGCTTGACCATGTCGCCTCGATGCCCGAGGCGGAGCGGCGTGCTGCGGCGGCACGAGTCCGCGGCAGCATCCCCGGCGCGGCTTCGCAGCAGGCGCTTTGCCGCATGCTTCATGACCCTGCCCCCGGCGTCCGTGCCGAAGCCTTGCGTTCGCTTTCGAGGATGCACGAGAAGCACGCGCTGCCGGATGCCGTGTCGGAAGCCCTGAAGCAGATGGCCGAATCCGATCCCGAGCCTGCCATCCGGGCAGATGCGTTCAATGTCAGCCTGCTTGGCGAACCCCCTTCCGTATGGAATGAAAAGGCACAGAGATGGCTCGGGCATGAATCAGCCATTGTCAGGAAAAGGATCGTCGAGGCGGTCGGTGTGAACTCGGGAAGCCGCAGGGCGTTGCTTGAACCCATGCTGAGCGACCGTTCCGGGGTCGTCGTGGCGGCCGTCGTCCGGGCGCTCTGGGACGAACCCGGGATGGCCTCGGCCCTTCGCGTACGCCTGGCAGGGTTGCTGGCCGACGATGACCCCGAGGTGGTTCGGGCGGCCCTGGCGACCTGCCACCTCGTCGGAGAGCTCCCAGTCCCCTCATTGCCGCCAGGATTGCTCGCCTCCTCCGATGCGCCGGCAAGGGTCCTGGCCGGTGCAGGCATGGTCCGATTCGGGGCTCCCCCCGCCATAAAGGACGAGGCGGTAGGGGTCATATGCAGGACGCTGGCTGCTGAAGCCGAGACTCCTCTGTTGAAGGAGGAGCTCGTGCCTATCCTGCCCGACCTGGGCGAGGAGGCGATCGACAGCATCCTGCTCGGCGTCGCTGCACTCCCGGCTGAAGAGCGGAGGCGTGTTTCCGAGACCCTCGGGGGGGTCTACGACGTCATGGAGAGCAGGATGTCGCTCAGCGAAATCATCCAGCCTGTCGGACAGGCGGGCCAGAAAAAGTGAGGGAGCCGATGAACACCCACATGCCGTTTCGAACCTTACGCCGCCCATTTCCCGCAGGGATCGGGAAGGGGGTCGGGGCCATCCTGACTGGGATCGCGCTTCTTGCCTCCCCGGGGACGCTTGCAGCCCGCGAGTATCCTGCCAGTGCCCAGGTGGTCGGCACCGTCATCGGGGGAAGGTACGGCTGGAACCCGTTCCATGCCGGCAACGACATGCGGCGTGACGCCCGAGGGGTGTTCCGGCGCAGGATGTACCTCAGTACGACCGGGGGGCGGAACGGCGACGGCATCTACGCCATGCGGTTCAATACCGGAAGGGAGCTGCGCACGGCATTCAAGCGCGGTACTGCGGCTGGACGGCTGGTCACCGGCTCCGGCTCCGCATCGGCCGGCAACATCATCTTCAGGATCCCGAGGGACGGCTGGTACACGGTCGGCTTCGATCCTGCCGCCAGAACCTACGCCATCGAGCCGAAGGTCGAGGAGATGACGCAGATCGACTCTTTCCAGGTGAACGGATTCGTCCACGACCGTGAAGGGGCTGTCGAATGTTTCGACGGACGCCGGACCCGTCCGGCCGAAAAGTGGGACGAGTGGGCGCCTGCCCATGAATTCACCCGCCAGAGGGAGGGCTCATGGACCATCACGCTGCCGCTTTCGGCAACCGGAGGGCATGAGAAGAACGGCGTCTACCAGTGCCTCTTTTCCGCGAACCACAATTCGGACTGGGGTTACGGCGGGATCATCGGGCAGCCGGGCCGCCTGGCCGGCGGGAACGGCTACGATAGCAGGGTCGGCCATGCCGAAGAGTCCGCGGTCGTCTTCCGGGTTCCGAAGGATGGGGAGTACACCATCACCGTATGGCCCGAGGCCTACCGCTACAGCATATCTCCGGCGGTCGACTATTTCCAGGGCCTCGAATTCCAGGTCAACGGCGACGTCGTCGACGATCCATGGAATCCGGCGTCGCCCTCCCACAACATGGAAAAAGGTGCCGGCGGGCTCTGGACGAAGCGTCTGCACCTGTCGGCAAAGGGGGGATCGCTGGGCAATGGCACCTATACCATGAACTTCTCCATCGATGGCAACTGGGCGCTCGACAGCATCGGATTCGGCGGGGTCTGGGGGCGCACCTGGCACTCTGATCCCCAGGAGTGGAACCTGCTGTTCCGGGTCGATCGGGACGGCGACTACCTGGTGACCTTCGATCCTGCGAAAGGGACCTTCTCTTTCGATCCCGAAGTCAGGCCGTTGGCGAAGGTCGAATCGCTACAGATATCGGGCAATTTCGAAGAGCTCGCAACGGACGGCAACGGCGGCTGGAATCCGACCGATTCCCGTCACGACATGGTTTCCGCCGATGGCCGGCTCTTCACCAGGGATATCCTGCTGACCGCCGGGAGCGTCTACGATTACAAATACACCGCCAACCGGGCCGGTTGGGCATGGTCGCTGGTCGATTACCCCTACGACGGCTACCGGCGCCTCGCTCCGCACGGCAATCCCCCCGCACTCCGCTTCGAATGCCCGAGGAGCGGAATCTACCGTTTCTCGGCAGACGTCGAATCCGGTGCATATTCAGTCAACCTCATCCAGCTCCGCTGATCGGAAGATGCTTTCATGAAAACCCTCATCCTGCTGCTTGCCCTGTTGTTTGTCCCGGCCTCATCCCGTTGCGCTCCGGCATCCGCACCGGCGTTGCAGACGGCGCTCGACGCGGCAAGGCATGGTGACCGCAATGCCCTCAGGGCATGGCTCAAGGCCGGCGGTGACCCCGACCAGGCGGATGCGGAGGGATGGACGCCGCTGCTCAGAGCTTCAGCCTGCGGTCAGGCAGGAGCTATCGACCTGCTGCTGGACAACCCGGTGCGGGTGGCAGACCCCGGCAAGCCTTTCGCCTCGACCGGCGCGCTTCCGGTACACTTTGCAGCACACTCGGGAAGTGTTCCTGCGGTATCGCGCCTCCTCAAGGCCCGGCCGCAGGATCTTGAGGCCATCTTTCCGGTCAACGGGCATACGCCGCTGCTCGAGGCCGTCTTCTACGGGCATGCCCAACTGGCGCAGTTCCTGCTCGAAAAAGGGGCGAACCCTGCTGCGACGACCCTTCGGGGCCTGACCGCCATAGATTTCGCCCGACAGTTCGACAACCGCGCACTGCTCGAGGTCGTTGCTGCGCGACCGGTGACAGAACAGCAGAAACAGGCATATTTCGCCACGCTCCTCGAGCAGGTACGCGAGGCGGTGCCCGCTGGCCAGGAGGTTGTCCAGAAGCGTTCGGACGATCTCGTTGCCCTTATCGAAGCCTCGCTCATTGCCGTATCCCGCGATCCCTCACAGACTGAGCGGAT
>OMIK01000035.1 GCA_900299075.1 Chlorobi bacterium Chlorobi_1 | reverse complement strand
CTTTATTCGTGCTTCCTGCATTATATACTCCCAGCATTCAGCCGGGTGTAATTTAATAATCCACGCCGACAAACCACAGGGTGATTTGAGGCCGGAGCTTCACACGTCAATATGAACATTCTGATTATCGGCAGCGGCGCAAGGGAACACGCCATGGCTTGGGCCGTGCTGCGCAACCCGAAGGTATCGCGCATCTTCGTCGCGCCGGGCAACGGCGGTACCGCCCTGATGGGCGGCAAGGTCTCGAACGTGCCGGTGAAGGCCACCGATGTCGAGGCACTGCTCGATTTCGCCTCGAGGGAGTCGGTCGACCTGACCGTCGTCGGCCCCGAACAGCCGCTCGAACTCGGCGTCGTGAACCGCTTCCGGGAAGCCGGGATGAGGGTGGTGGGACCGACGAGCGACGCGGCGCGCCTCGAAACCAGCAAGGTGTTCGCCAAGGATTTCATGCGGCGCCAGGACATCCCCACCGCGGAGTACCGGGTCTTCCGCGACCATGCGGAGGCGAAGGCCTACCTCGAGTCGTGCCCTTCGTTCCCGCAGGTCATCAAGGCCAGCGGCCTCTGCGCCGGCAAGGGTGTGGTCGTGGCCATGAGCCGCGAGGAGGCGCTCGATGCGATCCACGAGTTCTTCGAGAACCGCGTCTTCGGCGACGCCGCCGACGAGGTGGTGATCGAGGGGTTCCTGCAGGGGCAGGAGGCGAGCGTCTTCGCCCTGACCGACGGCAGCCGCTACCGGCTCTTCCTTCCGGCACAGGACCACAAGCGCATCGGCGAGGGTGATACGGGCAAGAACACCGGCGGCATGGGTGCCTACGCGCCGGCACCGCTGGTGACCCCCGAGGTGATGCAGCGGGTCGAGGAGCTGGTCATCCGCCCGACGCTTGCGGGCATGGCCGCCGAAGGCTACCCCTACACCGGCTTCCTCTATGTGGGCCTCATGATCGACGCCGGGGAGCCCTCGGTGGTCGAGTTCAACGCGCGCCTCGGCGACCCCGAGACGCAGGTGGTCCTGCCGCTGCTGAAGAGCGACTTCGTCGACGCGCTCCTGGCGAGCGTCGACGGCGGCCTCGACAGGGTGCCCTTCGAGATGCACGGCGGCGCGGGCGCGACCGTGGTCATGGCGTCGAAGGGGTACCCCGACAGCAGCGAGATCGGCATGGAGATCGCCATCGACCCGTCGGTGGCGGCAATCGACGGCGTGAACGTGTTCCACGCGGGCACGAAGCTCGAGGGCTCCAGGCTGCTCACCGCAGGCGGCAGGGTGCTGTCGGTCACGGCATGCGCCGGCAGCCTCAATGAGGCGCTCGGCCTTGCCTACCGGGGCATCGGCGGCATACGTTTCGACGGCGCCTATTTCAGGCGGGACATCGGCGCGAAAGCACTCTGATCCGGCAGCCTCACCAGCGAGAAGTACACGATGAAACTACCCCGCCGAAAATTCGAGATCATCCAGGAGCAGGCCCTCCACGGGCTTCCCTACGAGTGCTGCGGCCTGCTGGTAGGCCGGAAGGTGGTCGACCACCGCGGCAACGTCGACAATATCGTGCTCGAGGTCGCCCCGTGCAAGAACGACCTCTACTACGGCAAGGAGACCAGCTTCGAGATCTCCTTCCGGGAGTACGACGAGGTCGAACGGGAGGCCAAGAGCCTCGGCCTCTCCATCGTCGGTTCCTACCACTCGCACATCAACTCGACGGCCATCCCTTCGAAGCACGATATCGACTTCGCCCGGCCCGGCCACTCCATGGTGATCATCTCGCTCTTCTCCGGCGTCCCCCGCGAGGTCACCTCTTGGCTCCGACGCGAGTCGGGCGGCTTCCACCAGGAGCAGATACGGGTGACGGAATAATGGATAGTTGATAGTGGATAGTTGATAATGTGGGGATTGGGGATGGTGATACTGTAGGGGGCACGGCTTGCCGTGCCCTTTTCGTGGCCAGGATGATTTCGCGATTTCATCCAATAGGTCCCATACGACTTATAAGACCAATTAGACCTATTCTTCGATCTCTTCAACCCGCAGCCGCCTTCCGCTCCTCTCGGGAAGTCGGGAAATATTTCGTACATTGCCCGACGTGAAAACCTCTACCAAGATTTAAAGCGGAAGAACAGTGCCAAAACGCGAGGATATCAAGTCGATTCTGGTTATCGGGGCAGGTCCGATCGTCATCGGGCAGGCCTGCGAGTTCGATTATTCGGGCACCCAGGCGTGCCGCGCCCTGAAAGAGGACGGCTACCGGGTCATCCTGGTCAACAGCAACCCGGCGACCATCATGACCGATGTTGAGTTCGCCGATGCCACCTATATCGAACCCATCACTCCCGACTACGTCCGCAAGATCATCGAGAAGGAGAAGCCGGATGCGCTGCTGCCGACCATGGGCGGCCAGACGGCCCTGAACACCGCAGTGAAGCTCGCCGAATCCGGCGTGCTCGAGCGCCACGGTGTCGAGCTGATCGGCGCCAAGCTCCGCGCTATCCGCAAGGCGGAGAACCGCGAGCTCTTCAGCGACGCGATGAAGAAGCTCGGCCTCGAGATGGCCAAGGGCTTTTTCGTCCGCAACGAGAAGGAGGCGAAGGAGGCGCTCGAGGAGATCGGGCTGCCGATCGTCATCCGCCCCTCGTTCACTCTCGGCGG
This sequence comes from Chlorobi bacterium Chlorobi_1, assembly GCA_900299075.1. Classification (GTDB taxonomy): domain Bacteria; phylum Bacteroidota; class Chlorobiia; order Chlorobiales; family Chlorobiaceae; genus Chlorobaculum. The sequence goes on along the minus strand of OMIK01000035.1, from coordinate 66,481 downwards.
CACCGGCGGCGGTTTCGCCGAGACCAAGGCCGACTACTACGACGCAGTCCGCCGCGGCATCGCCGAGAGCCCCATCGGCGAGGTGCTCGTTGAGGAGTGCCTGAACGGATGGAAGGAGTACGAGCTCGAGGTTATCCGCGACCTTGCCGACAACGTCATCATCGTCTGCTCGATCGAGAACGTCGACCCGATGGGCGTCCACACGGGCGACAGCATCACGGTCGCGCCGGCGCAGACCCTGACCGACCGCCAGTACCAGGAGCTTCGCGACGCCTCGATCAAGATCATCCGCGAGATCGGCGTCGAAACGGGCGGCAGCAACATCCAGTTCTCCATCAACCCGAAGGATGGCCGCATCGTCATCATCGAGATGAACCCGAGGGTCTCCAGGAGCTCCGCGCTCGCCTCGAAGGCGACCGGCTTCCCGATCGCCAAGGTGGCCGCCAAGCTCGCCGTGGGCTACACCCTCGACGAGATCATGAACGATATCACCAAGTCGACTCCGGCCAGCTTCGAGCCCTCGATCGATTACTGCGTGGTGAAGGTGCCCCGCTGGGACTTCGAGAAGTTCAAGAACGTCGACGCGCGCCTCGGCGTGCAGATGAAGTCGGTGGGCGAGGTGATGGCCTTCGGCCGCAACTTCAGGGAGGCGCTCCAGAAGTCGCTGCGCGGCCTGGAGATCGGGCGCGCGGGCCTCGGCTGCGACGGCAAGGATGTCATGAACGTGATCGACATGACCCAGCAGCAGCGCCAGTTCGCCAAGGAGGACCTGCTCGAGAAGATCAAGATCCCGAAGGCCGACCGCATGTTCTACCTCCGCTACGCCTTCCAGGCCGGCGCCACCGTCGAAGAGGTGCACCACTCCACCGGCATCGACCCGTGGTTCCTCGACAACATCCGCCAGATCGTCGAGTTCGAGGATGAGCTCAGGGGGATGGCCGCGGCCGGCAGCGAAGCATGACCACCTATCTGACCAGGATCCTCCAGACCAAGGCTGAAGAGGTGGCGGAGCTCAGGAGGGCGAATCCGGAGCGCCGCTACCGCGAGGTCGCCCGTGATCTCGCTCCGGCCAGGGACTTCACCCGGGCGGTAACCGCCAGCGACGGGGGGATCCGCCTCATCTCCGAGATCAAGAAGGCCTCGCCATCGCGCGGCGTGCTCGTCGAGGATTTCAGGCCCCTCGACCTTGCGGCCGAATACGCCGGCATCGGGGCATCCGCCTACTCCGTCCTCACCGACCGCAACTACTTCCAGGGCTCTCCGGAGTACCTCGTGGCGGTCTCGAAAGCATTTCCGCTTCCGGTGCTCCGCAAGGAGTTCATCGTCGACGAGAGCCAGATCTACGAGGCCCGCCTGATGGGCGCTGATGCGGCGCTGCTGATCGTCGCGGCGCTCGATCCCCTGCAGCTGCGCGACTACCTCCAGCTCTTTGCGGAGCTGGGGCTGCATGCGCTGGTCGAGGTCCACGACAGGAGGGAGCTCGATATCGCCGTTGAGCAGGGTGCAGGCATCATCGGGGTCAACAACCGCGACCTTCGGGACTTCACGGTCGACCTCCAGACCTCGGTCCGCCTCAGGGCGGCCATGCCGGCGGGGGTGGTGTCAGTCGCCGAGAGCGGCATGAAGCAGGCCGCCGACATCAGGCTCATGCAGGAAGCCGGGTTCGACGCGGTGCTGATCGGCGAAGGGCTGCTGACGAGCGCCGAGCTGAAAAGCTTCGAGTGGCAGCGGGGGTAGGAATTCTCTCCCCCGGGCTGAAGCCCGGGGCAACTCAAGAAATGTGGGATATCGAATGTCAGCAGGGCTGAAGCCCTGCTGAATGTAAGACCATGCTTCGGAAATCAGCGAAGGATTGAATGAGAAAACCCGCGGAGCGTGAATGCTTCCGCGGGTTTTCTGTTTCCGGACTTTTTGACCCTGTAGTCCCTCCTCTCCTTTCAGTCACTGTTCCTTACGCGAGCCCCTTGATCTTCCTGGCGGCCGCGGCGGGGTCGGGGGCCTTGAAGAAGGCGGTGCCGGCGATCAGGGAGTCCGCACCCGCAGCGGCGAGTTCGGCGGCGTTCTCTTCGGTTACACCGCCGTCGACGGCGATGACCAGGCCGGGGTTGAGTTCCCTGCGCATCGCATCGAGCTTCTGGATCTTGCCGATGGAGGCCGGGATGAACTTCTGCCCGCCGAATCCCGGGTTCACCGACATCAGCAGCACGAGGTCCAGGTCCGGCAGGATCGATTCGAGCGTCGAGACCGGGGTCGCGGGGTTGATCGACACGCCCGCCTTGGCGCCGAGGCCCCTGATGAACTGGACCGTGCGGTGCAGGTGCGGGCAGGCCTCCTGGTGCACCGTGACCTGGTGCGATCCGGCCTTCACGAAATCCTCGATGTAGCGGTCGGGGTCCTGGATCATCAGGTGGGTGTCGACCACGAGGCTGGTGTTCATGGCGATCGCCTGGACGATGAGGGGGCCGAAGGTGATGTTCGGCACGAACGCGCCGTCCATGACGTCGCAGTGGATCCAGTCGGCGCCGGCCGTTTCGGCAAGGCTGAGCGCGCTTTTGAGGTCGGAGAAGTCCGCCGAGAGGATCGAGGGGGCGATGAGGGTTGTTTTGCCGGGCATATCGGTTGCTGCCTGTGGTTATGAATGGATGGTGGTAGATATCAAAAAGCCTCGCCGATTCCAAAGTTGAAGGTCACATCCTTCAGTTTCCAGTTCGAAATCTGCCAGGGTTCCGGCGATGCCGGGTCGTGGAGCTTCCAGGCGAAGTCGAACCTGAACGGCCCGATCGGGGAGCCGAGCCGCAGGCCTGCACCGGCGTCCCAGGCGAAGTCGCGCCTGAGCGACGCGAGCGAAAATGCGTAGTCGCCCTTGCGGTCCCAGATGTTGCCTGCATCGGTGAACAGGGTGATGCCGGAGGGCTGCCCGAGGAACTTGAAGAGCGTCATGCGGTACTCCAGGCCGAGTTCGAGCTTGATGTCCGCGCCGAAGTTCGATGCGGCCTTGCTCGTGCTGCTGCCGGGGCCGAGCGTGTTGAAGACCCAGCCGCGCATGCTGTTTGCTCCTCCGGCGTAGAAGCGGTGCTCTTCCGGCGTGGTGTTGGACTTCCCGTAGGGGCTCATCCAGCCGAGGCTGAGCCTGCCGGCAAGCTGACGGTCCTGGGCGACCTGGCTTGCGAATGCTGCCTGCGTGTCGAGCTTGAGGTACTGCGAATAGGCCGTGCCGAAGATCTGCGGATCGTTGTCGGTGAAGCCTGCGTAGCCCGATTTGTCGATGTACCTGTCGATGAGCCAGAAGAGGCTGCCCGACTCTTCGCCGGTGATCCCGATGTTCCAGACCGTCTTCCGCTGCCAGGCCGGTGCGGTCCGGTTCGAGTAGTCGTACCTCAGGCGGAAGATCTGGCTGATCCTTCGCTGCAGGAGGCTGTCGATACCATGGTTGACGGCATCGGGGTTATTGGGGTCGATGCCGATGTTCCTGGCGAGCTGGGACTTGAAGAGCTGCCTGAACCCCATGAGCGAGTCCTTCTGGGCTATCTCGATCTCGAAGAAGTCGAAGTTGAGCCTCGAGAATCGTGACACGGGGGTGGTGTAGCTCGCCCTGAAGAGCTCCTTGCGGCTCCTGAGCAGCACCGGGAGGGTCGATTGCGAATATTCGACCGTGGTGCTGACCTGCGCGCCCTGCTTCTTCAGCACGGGCATCGCCAGGTTCGCCTTGAGGCTCAGGTCGTACAGGCGCGCATGGTCGTACTGCTCCTCGGTCATGCTGCCGACGAGGCTGTTGCGGGTGGTGGTCTGGGTGCCGTAGTCGGCGGAGATGCGAAGCTGTTCGGCGCCGCCGAAGAGGTTCCTGTTCTCGTAGGCGAGCGAGCTGCCGACGAAGAGCGGCCCGTAGCGGTTGTCGACCAGCAGCTTGGGCTCGATCAGGTGCTTGGGGCCCGGCAGCAGGTGGACGGTCGTGGAGATCATGCCTGCCTTCAGCGAGTCGTTCTCGATCGAGATCGAGGAGAAGAGGTTGGTCGAGCCGAAGTTCTGCAGCGTCTTCTGTTCGAGCGAGTACCTGGTCGACGCCCCGGGGCGGTAGGCCACGGAGTGGAGGAAGAGCTCCTCCCTGAGTTTCTGGCGCCCGTAGATCGTGATCGACATGCCGTCCTTCACGATCCTCGTGGCCGTTGCGGCGTCGTCCTTGCCGACGGGGTTGTGGACGACTACGTTGAGCGGCCCGTAGGCGACCTGGCCGGGCAGGCTGATGCGGTAGTGGACCCCGGCGTTGAGTCCGACCGTGTCGACCTTGATCCTGACGCTGTCGGGATGGAAGAGGGCGTAGCCGTGCTCCCTGAAGAACTCGATCGAGCGGTCGCGCTCCTGGATGAGGTTCTCGACGGAGAAGATATCCTTCGCCCTGACCCGGCTCCTCAGCGTATACCGGTTCCTGAGTTCCGGGGTAATGGAGTCGAGGCCGGCGAAGGTCACGGTATCGATGCGGGAGGGCTGGTTCTCGCGGATCCTGATGAGGAGCTCGACTTTCCTGCGGTCGGGATTGCGCACGACGGTGGTGTCGATGCCGGCCGAGAAGTAGCCCTTGAAGGCGTAGAGCTTCCTGATCAGGCCGATATCCTTGTCGAACTCTTCCGGGATGAAGGGGCGCGAAGCACCTCCGAACAGACCCGTCCCCAGGAACGAACTGCTCGTGGTGGTGAGCATGATGCTCCTGATTTCATCGGTGGTGACGGCGTTGTTGCCCTTGATGCTGATGCGGCTGACAATGTAAGGGTGGGTCGCCTTCGATGAGGGCGCGGAGGAGCCATTTCTTGCCTCCAGGGTTTCGGGCAGGGCGGCAAGGAAGAGCAGCAGGAGTATTCCGGCTGCCCTCAGGCGGGTCGTCAACCTAAAAAAAAAACATAAGGTCCACGCCTCAGTTTAACGGCTCTTCGTCACTGTAGCCGAAGTCCTCGTCGGTCGGGTAGTCCGGCCAGATCTCCTCGAGGCTCTCATAGAGCTCGTCGCTCTCGGGAAGGTCGAGCAGGTTCTCGACCACCTGCTGCGGCGCGCCGGTCCTGTTGGCGTAGTCGATCAGTTCATCCTTGGTTACCGGCCATGGAGCGTCTGCGATATATCGGGCAAGGTCGAGGTTCCAGTACATACGGGTCGATGAGCTATGATTGATTCAGGTTAAGAGTTGCTGTCCTCGTCCGGCACGAAGTCGTGCTGGGTCATGAACTTGTCGGGGGTCGCGTCGTCCGAGAAGAAGGCCGTCGGGTTGACGACCATGTTGTCTTTCCGGACTTCGTAGTGGAGGTGGGGACCCGTGGAGAGGCCGGAATTACCGGAGAATGCGATGGTGTCGCCCTGCCTGACGTGCTGCCCCTGGCGGATGACCGCCTTGGAGAGATGGGCGTAGATGGTCTGGTAGCCGTTGCCGTGGTCGAGGACCACCTTCTTGCCGTACCCGTTGTCGAATCCGGAGTAGGCTACGGTGCCGTCTGCGGTCGCCATCACCGCGGTGCCGACGGGTGCCGAAAAGTCGGTGCCGGCGTGGAAGATCATGCGCTTGTGGATCGGGTGCATCCTCATGCCGAAACCGCTGGTGATGAAGCCCTGGACCGGCTTGATCGAAGGAAGCGCGCCCATCACCAGCTGCTCCTTGGCGTTCGATCCCTTCGACTGGATGCGCTGCTCGTTCTCCTTGTCGATCTGCAGGACAAGGCGTTCGATCATCTGTTCGGTCGTGGAGATCAGTTCGTCGGGAGCGTTGGTGGCGGAGGGTTCCTGTACGGTCTTCGATGAGGCGGGCTTGGTCGCGGCACGGAGTGGCTGGTCAGCGGGCAGTGCCGCCTGGATCGCGACGAGGAGCAGTACCGTGATGGCAGCCGAAAGCCTGCCCGCACCGATCTTCAGGGCCTGCGCGACCATGTCGGTGATGGCAGGGTATGCAAGCCTGGTAAAGCGGGACATTCAGCGCGCGATTGATTCAGGGAGACGGGTCGGTTTTTATGAAATTCCGAGCAATATAAAAAAACTTTCGGGTAACCGTCAAAGCCTAGTGGGCTTCCAGCCAGTTTTTCCCCGTGCCGGTCTCTACCTCCACGGGCACGTTCCGGATCCCGCACTCGACGGCTGCTTCGACCATGGAGCGCTCGACGAGCTCCTGCAGCGCATCCTTCTCGTCCGGGCTGGTTTCGAAGAGCAGTTCGTCGTGCACCTGCAGGAGCATGGCGGAGCGGAAGCGGCCCTCCTCCATGCGGCGGCTGACGGAGCACATGGCGTACTTGATGATGTCGGCCGCGGTGCCCTGGATCGGCGTGTTCATCGCGACCCGCTCTGCAGCCTTGCGTACGTTGACGTTCGAGCTGGCGAGGTCGGGGATGTAGCGCCGCCGGCCCATAAGTGTCGAGACGTATCCCTTCTCCCTTGCCCTGGCGATGGCCGCTTCGAGCGAGCCGAACATGCCGGGGTACTTGGCCATGTAGGTTTCGATGATCTCCTTTGCCTCCCGCTGGGGAATGCCGAGCCGCTGGGAGAGGCCGAAGGGCTGGATGCCGTAGAGGACGCCGAAGTTCACCTCCTTGGCCTTGCGGCGCATGTCGGGGGTGACCTCCTCCGTGTCGAAGATGACGCGGGCGGTGGCGGCGTGGATATCCTCGCGGTTCCGGAACGCCTCGATGAGCTTCGGGTCCCCGGAGAGCTCCGCGGCGATCCTGAGCTCGATCTGCGAGTAGTCCGCCGAAAGCAGGAGGTTGCCGGCGACGGAGGGGATGAACGCCCTCCGGATCTCCTTGCCGAGCTCCGTGCGGATCGGGATGTTTTGCAGGTTCGGGTTCGAGGAGGAGAGGCGCCCGGTTGCCGTGACCTGCTGGTTGAACGAGGTGTGTACCCGCCCGGTGCGCGGATTGACCATCTTCGGCAGCGCCTCGATGTAGGTGCTCTTGAGCTTCTGCAGGCTGCGGTAGTCGAGGATGTCCGAGGCGATCGGATGCATGCCGGCAAGATCTTCGAGGATCTGCACGTTGGTCGACCAGCCGGTCTTGGTGGCCTTTTTCGCCGGCAGCTCCAGCACCTCGAAGAGGATGCGGCCGAGCTGCTTCGGGGAGTCGATGTTGAAGCTCTCCCCGGCGGCCGCGTAGATCTTTGCGGTGAGCACGGCGAGTTCACGGACGACGATCTCGGCGGTGCGCTCGAGGTGCGCCGTGTCGATCGATATGCCGCGGTGCTCCATCGCGGCAAGCACGGCGACCAGCGGGAACTCCAGTACCTCGCAAACCTTCCGCAGGTCAGGCTCGGCATCCAGCTGCCCGCCGAGCACCCCCTTCAGCCGCAGGGCGACGTCGGAGTCCTGGCAACCGTAGTCGGAGAGTTTTTTCGGGTCGACATCGAAGATGCCGATGGCCGATTTCCCTTCGCCCACCAGCTCCGTGAACTTGGTGGTGCGGCACTTCAGGTGCTTCGAGGCGAGGTCGTCGAGGTTGTGCTTGCCCTCGGGGTCGATCACGTAGCTGGCCAGCATGGTATCGAAGGCCACGGGGGAGAGGTCGATCCCGTAGCGCTTGAGCACGAGCATGTCGTACTTGAGGTTCTGGCCGGTCTTGGGGTGGGCGCCGCTCTCGAGCAGCGGCTTCAGCCGCTCAATCGTCCGTTCCGCATCCAGGCCGGGCTTGCCGAAGTAGACGAAGAATGCCTCCATCGGTTCGATGGCGAAGGAGATGCCGGCCAGCTCCGCCTCGAAGGTGTCGAGGCTCGTGGTCTCGGTGTCTACGGCGAACCCCCGGGAGGCCTCCAGCTTCCGGATCAGGCCTTCGATGGCCTCTTCGGTGTCGACGAGGGTATACGCAGCCCCTTCGGCCGCAGGGACGAGCTCCTCCTGCATGCTTTCCGGTGCCTCTGCACGGGAGGCGCCTTCGCCCTCCGCCGGCGGGGCGAGCTTGAACAGGGAGGGGACCCGTGCCGCGATGTTCCTGAGTTCGAGCCGCTTGAGGAGGTCGAACAGGCGCGTGCTGTCGGGGGCGCCGCAGCGCAGGTCGTCGAGCGAGAGCGGCAGTTACAGGTCGGTCCGGATCGTCACCAGCTCCCTGATCATGGGCATCATCCCGCGGAACTCCTCCAGGCTCTGCCGGGACTTCGGCGACAGCTCCCCGAGGTGGCCGTAGATCCCCTCGAGCGACCCGTACTTCCCGAGCAGCCCCGATGCGGTCTTCGGGCCGATGCCCTTCGCCCCCGGGATGTTGTCGGAGGTGTCGCCGGTCAGGGTCAGGAAGTCGATGAACTGCCCCGGTGGGACGCCGAACTGCGCGGCGACCTCCTCCGGGCCCATGAGCTCGAAGTCGTTCTGCTTCTTGCCGGGCTTCAGGATCCTCACCCCGTCGTGCACCAGCTGCGACATATCCTTGTCCGGGGTGACGATGAAGACCCGGCACTCCTGCTCGAACCTGCGGGCGGCCGAGCCGATCAGGTCGTCCGCCTCGAAGCCGGGCATGATGACGATCGGGATGCCGAAGGCCCTGATCAGTTCGTGGATCTCCTCGAGCTGGCTGACGAGATCTTCAGGAGGTGCGGGGCGGTTCGCCTTGTAAGCCTCGAAGCGGTCGTGCCTGAAGGTCTTCTCCCGGCTGTCGAACGCCACGGCCAGATACTCCGGCCCGTAGGCCTCGATGATCCTGAGCAGGCTGGAGGCGAAGCCGAAGACCGCGCCCGTCGGCCTTCCTTCGCGGGTGGTCATCCTTGCCTGCTGGAGCGCGAAGAAGGCGCGATAGACCATCGCCATGCCGTCGAGCAGGTAGAGGCCCGGCTTGCGTTCCGGAAGCGGCACGGGAGCAGGCGCCGTAGCCGCCTGGGCAGCCGTGTCCACAGCTGCCGCCGGGGGGGCGAAGAGGTCGAACTGGCTGCTGCTGGTCATGGGTTCACGACGCCGTAGCTTCCCAGCACCTTGAGCATCGGCGCGAACTCCCTGAGGTGTTCGAGGGCGTTGTGGATGTTCGGGTCGTCGCGGTGCCCGATGAAGTCGGCGTAGAAGAGGTACTCGAACGCCTTCTTCCTCGACGGGCGTGACTCGATCTTGGTGAGGTCGATATCACGCAGGGCGAGCGTGGCCATCGCCTTGAAGAGCGATCCCGGTTCATTGGGCAGCGTGAAGACGATCGAGGTCTTCTGCCGTGCGGTGTCGGGGGTCACCTTCAGGTGCGAGATGTCCGGGTTGTCCTGGTGGGCGATGCAGAAGAAACGGGTGATGTTCCACTCCTCGTCGGCGAGGTCCTCGCGCAGGATCTCCAGGCCGTAGAGCTCCGCGGCGCGCCGGGAGGCGATCGCCAGCACGGCCGGGTCGCCGCCAGCGGCAACGATCTTCGCGCTGCCGGCGGTGTCGTAGGCGGCTTCCGCCCTGATCTGCGGGTGCTCGGCAATGAAGTTGCGGCACTGGGCCAGTGCCTGGGGATGCGAAAGTACCTTGCGGGCGCCGTCGACGCTCGATCCTGGCAGGCCCTGCAAGCAGTGCTCAACCTTGACGAAGGTCTCGGCGAGGATCACCACCGGCCGGTCCTGCAGGAGGTCGTAGTTCTGGTGGATGCTGCCGCCGAGCGAATTCTCGATCGGAACCACCGCGTAGTCGATCTTCTTGGAGGCTACGGCGGAGAAGACCTCGTCGAAGCTTTCGAAGGGACGGGGCTCCCCGAACCTCAGGGCTGCAATTTCGCTGTAGGCCCCGGGCTCGCCCTGATAAGCGATCAACCAGTTTGTCATTCTTTGTCGTTGTGATTAATTTGACCCCACACGTCGCGCGATATCGATTTTGCTTTCATTGAAGATAAAATGTTTTATCATAAACGCGACAACTCCCGACCACATCAACCATCGGTTTGCACAGTCATGTCAGGACACAGTAAATGGGCGACGATCAAGCGCAAGAAAGCCGCCACCGACCAGAAGAGGGGCAACCTGTTCACCAAGCTCGTCAAGGAGATCACCATAGCGGCCCGCATGGGCGGCGGTGACCCTACCGGCAACCCCCGCCTCAGGCTCGCCATCGATACCGCAAGGGCCAATTCGATGCCGATGGACAACATCCAGCGGGCGATCAAGAAGGGGACCGGCGAACTCGAGGGCGCGGTGTACGAGGAGATCACCTACGAAGGCTACGGCCCCGGAGGCATCGCCCTGATCATCGAGACCGCGACCGACAACAGGAACCGCACCGTCGCCGACGTCCGTCACCTGATGAGCCGCAGCGGCGGGTCGCTCGGCGAGAGCGGCAGCGTCTCCTGGATGTTCCAGCGCAAGGGTTCGATCGAGGTGCCGAAGTCCGCGGCATCCGAGGAGCAGCTGATGGAACTGCTGCTCGATGCGGGGCTCGAGGAGCTCGAGGGGGACGACGAGCTGCTCTTCACGGTGCTGACCGACGTCAAGGACCTCGAGACCGCAAAGCGGGCGCTCGAAGCCGCAGGCATCCCGTTCGAGAATGCCAAGGTAGACCTGCTGCCCGACAACTATGTCGAGCTCGAGGCCGAGGATGCCTCCAAGGCGATCAAGCTGATCGATTCGCTCGAGAACAACGACGACGTGCAGGCGGTCTACAGCAACATGGAGATCAGCGAGAGCGCCATGCAGAGCCTCAACGACTGATCCATGATCGTCATCGGTGTCGATCCGGGTAGCCGGAATACCGGCTACGGCGTCATCAGCGAAAGCGATGCGGGCTGTTCGGTGCTCGCTTGCGGAGTCATCCGCATGAAGGGTTCGATACCGCTCGCCGAGAGGATCGGCATCATCTGGAGAGGGCTCGAGGAGGTCGTGGAGGCGACGAAGCCCGATTGCCTGGCGATCGAGACCGCGTTCGTCGGGCGCAATGTGCGGAGCGCGCTGATCCTCGGCCAGGTCAGGGGGGCGGTGATCGCCCTCGCCGCTCGCAGCGGCCTTCCGGTTCGGGAGTATGCTCCGGGAGAGGTAAAGGCATCTGTCACCGGTTCCGGTTCCGCCGGCAAGGCCCAGGTCGCATCGATGCTCGCCAGGCTGCTGCCCCTCGGCGGAAAGCCCATGCCCCCCGATGCCTCCGATGCGCTTGGCATAGCCTTGTGCGATCTTTCGAGGAGCCGCTCGGCTACCGGCAGGGTGTTCCGTTCCGCACCGGCAGGCAGGAGCAGGAAGAAACAGGGATGGTCGGACTTCATCGGCGATCATCCCGAACTGGTTGCCTGAACGGCCGCATCCGGCCCGGCGACCACTCAGACACAACGACCTAAACGCAACGAGACGTGCAGGGACACATCGTCAACCTCCCCAATTTCCTGAGTTTCCTGAGGATCCTCCTGATCCCCGGGTTCCTCTACCTCCTCCAGACGGGAAGGAGCGGCGAGGCCTTTGCCGTGATGATCATCGCCCTGCTGACCGACTGGCTCGACGGCCGTGCCGCGCGGTGGACCAACGAGGTCTCCGACATGGGGAAGATCCTCGACCCGCTCGCCGACAAGCTCTGCCTGGCGAGCGTTGCCCTCTATTTCCTCTGGAAAGGTGAGCTGCCCCTCTGGTTCGTGCTGTTCGCCGTCCTGCGCGACCTGGTCATCTTCATCGGCGCCGCATGGATCCGCCACCGCCACAACGTGCTCACCACATCGCTCTGGCCAGGGAAGTGGGCCGTAGGGTTCGTCTCGATGATGTTCATCGCCATGATCTGGCCCCATCCCGTTTTCGACCGCTACCCCGTCAAGGAGTTCTTCATGTACCTCTCCGCCGTGATGCTGCTCTACTCCTTCGTCGAGTACTGCATCCGCTTCTACCGCATCAGGAAAGGGCTCGACTACCGCGCCTGACCTGCCCTTCCTCTGGCCCGTCCTGCCTGTTTGCCGGTTATCCCTGAAAAGTTGACTGGATGAATGGGAGAAGTGTATATAAATCCAGTGCGCCCTTGTATGTGCCTTTATATAAGCTGTTTTTTATAAATAACTTATAAGGGTTTTTCGTGGCTTTTCAACAGGTGTGGAAAATGTGGATAACTTGTTGGCAACCTGTTGGCAGGGGTGTTGGCAAGGTGTGGAAAAGGGCGGAAAACCGCAATTGACGCCTCTCCATGGAGCGCGTCCGATCACGATGATCCCTACGGCCGCAGGGGCAGGGTCCTGTGCCTTCCCGGTAGGCCTGTAAACAAAAAAAGGCCGTTTCCGGGTATATCGGAACGGCCTTTTTTCAGGGACTGGGGTGCAGGAATCCTTACCCTTTCTTGGTCATGACCGTGGCCATGAGGGATGCCTCGCAGACGAGTTCGCCCCTGACGTAGGCCTTCGCGTCGAACTGGCAGACCGACCTGCGCTTGTTGGTCATGACCGCCTCGATGACGAGCGTGTCGCCGGGCAGCACCGGCTTGCGGAACCTCGCCTTGTCGATGCCCATGAAGAAGACCACCGACTCCTTGATGTTCTCGTTGCCGTTCAGCATGATGATGCCGCCGGTCTGGGCCATGGCTTCGACGATCAGCACGCCGGGCATGACCGGGTTGCCGGGGAAGTGGCCCTGGAAGAAGGGCTCGTTCATCGTCACGTTCTTGATCGCCACGATCCTTTCGTCGAGGGTGAACTCCACGATCTTGTCGATCAGCAGGAAGGGGTAGCGGTGCGGCAGGATGTTCAGGATGGCGTTGATGTCGAAGATCACGCCGGCCTTCTTCTCGTGCTGGAACTGGCGTGCGAGCTTGTTGCGGTCGGCATACTTCTTGAGCTGCTTGACGAACTCGACGTTCGATGCGTGGCCCGGCCTTGCGGCGAGCACCTGCGCCTTGACCGGCATGCCGAGCAGCGCCAGGTCGCCGAGCAGGTCGAGCAGCTTGTGGCGAGCAGGCTCGTTGGTGAAGCGAAGTTCGCGGTTGTTCAGGATGCCGTTCTTGCCGAGCACGAGGTTCCCGGCCTCCACGCCGATCTTGTCGGCAAGCTCCTGGATCTGCTGCTGGTCGAGCTGGCGGTCGACGATGACGATGGCGTTGTCCACATCGCCGCCCTTGATGATCCCCTGGCCGGCGAGCGCTTCCACTTCGCTCAGGAAGCAGAAGGTCCTGCAGGGGGCGAACTCCGCGAGGAACTCCTTGTTGAGGTCGAACAGGCCCGAGTGCTGCGATCCGAGCGCGGGGTTCTTGTAGTCGACCATGACCGTGGTCCTGAAGCCGTCGAGCGGCAGGGCGACGATATCGACCCCCTGCTCCTGGTTGTGGTACTCGATGGTCTCGTCGATCACCAGGTAGTTCTTCGGCTCGTCCTGGTCGGCGAATCCCGCGGAGAGGAGCGCATCGGCGAAGGGTCGGGCGCTGCCGTCCATCACCGGCGGCTCCGGGCCGCTGAGCTCGATGCGGCAGTTGTCGATCTGCAGCCCGTACAGGGCGGCCAGCACGTGCTCGGTCGTGTGCACCTTGGCGTCGCCGACCGCGATGGTCGTGCCCCGGCGGACGTCCACCACGTTCTCGATCAACGCCGGGATCTCGGGGCAGTCGTCGATATCGTTGCGGACGAAGGTATAACCGTAGTTTGCCGGTGCCGGCTTGAAGGTGATCGTGCACTCCTGGCCGGTATGGAGACCGACGCCCTGGAGGGAGACCTCGTTCTGGAGGGTGCGCTGATGGATGAGCATGGGCGGAATGGGTAAATGATAAAAGGTGGAAGATACGAAAGCGTGCCGTTCTCTTCAAATCGATGCCCGAAGGGCTCAGCAGCCCCGCTCCCGGAGCATCTCGCCCTGGAAGTTCCGGCGCGCGATGTCGAGCAGCAGCGGGTGGGTGACGGAGCTGCCGGCCAGGATGCTGGAGTGCGCGAAAACGTCATCGCTGCCGTCGAAGCCGGTGACGATGCCACCCGCTTCACGGACGAGCAGGACTCCCGCGGAGAAATCCCATGGATTGAGCCGGTACTCCCAGAATCCGTCGAACCGGCCTGCGGCCGTGTAGGCGAGGTCGATGGCCGCCGACCCGGCGCGCCGGATGCCCGCCGAGTCGCGGATCACCTCCCGCATCATGGCCACGTAGGCGTCGAGGTAGTGGTACTCCCTGAAGGGGAGCCCCGTAGCGAACATGAAGATCTCTTTCGACTCGCGGTCCGATACCCGTATCCTGCCGCCGTTCAGGAACGCCCCACCCCCTTTCGTGGCGGTGAAGAGTTCGTCGAGCACGGGCTGGTAGACTACCCCCGTGAGCAGGTCGCCATCCGCCCCCCGCAGCGCGATGCTGATGGAGAAGACCGGGAAGGAGTGGATGAAGTTCAGCGTGCCGTCGAGGGGGTCGATGATCCAGGTCCGCCCGGATCTCCCATCGTTGAGGGTGCCCTCTTCGCAGAGCAGGCTGTCGTCGGGGAACTGCTCCATGATGATCGAGGTGATGGTCGCCTCGCACTGCCGGTCGACCTCCGTGACGAAATCCTTGGAGACCTTCTCCACGATTTCGGGCTGTGAGAGTTCGCCCAGTCGGGAGAGGGTGATGGCTCCGGCGGCCCTTGCGGCCCTGACGGCGGCGTCGAGTTCCCTGTTCATGTCGTTGCAGGATGAGATTGTTGACGGATGCGCAGGGAATATATCATTTGCTCCGCAGAAACTGATGCCGCCCGACGGCCGGGTGCCGGGCCTCTTTATCGGTTGATGCAGGGAATTATCAGTAAGCGCAGGCGTTATGAATTAGAGGAAGTAATCAACGCAACCCCGGACCCCATCGGGCTTCGGCTTAAACCAGGATAACCATGAACAACAAACTGTTCACTTTGGTGCTCTGCATCGTCATCTGCATGCTCTTCGCCTTCGCCGGAAGCCTCTTTACCCCTGTACAGGGCTCATGGTACTACACGGTACTGCACAAGCCCTCCTGGAATCCCCCGGACTGGCTCTTCCCGCCGGTCTGGACGGTGTTGTTCATCCTCATGGGAGTCTCGCTTTCGCTGGTGCTCGGCGCCGGGATGGAGCGCCGCGAGGTCAGGAGCGGGGTGACGCTGTTCGGGCTGCAGCTGCTCCTCAACCTCGGCTGGTCGGCATCGTTCTTCGGATTGCGGTCGCCTCTTGCCGGCTTTGTCGAGATCCTGGTGCTGTGGTCGGCCATTGTGGCCACGATCGTGAAGTTCGGCAAGATATCGAAGCCTGCCGCCTGGCTGCTGGTGCCCTACCTCTGCTGGGTGAGCTTCGCGTCGTACCTTAACTTCACGATCCTGCAGCTGAATTAAGGGGGAAGGAACAGGAGGGATAGGGCGTATAGGACGTATGGGGAGAATGTGACGGGAATCTCTTCCCGTCTGTATAAGCCTTATAGGTCCTGTGGGTCCTATCCGTCCCACAGGACCCATATCCCCCTTCTTCAATCCAGTAAAACTTCCAGCACTTGGGCCTCCTTTTTCCCGTTCGCGGCGGCTATCGCTTTGACCGTCTGGGAAGGGTCGTCTACCCGTATGCCCCGCTGGGCAAGCTTCTCGACCGCCTGGGCGGGCGTCAGGTTCGCGATCGGGGCGACGGCTCCTACCGGGGCTGCCGCCAGGGCCTTGCCGGCTTTCATGAAGGGGTTGCCGTGCCCACCCTTGACGGGTGCCGTGAATGAGCCGACGGCGACGAGCGCGCCGGCAGCGATGACCGCAAGTGCAGGCTTCTTCGTGAAATAGCTGGTGAAGCCCCTCCAGTGGGCCGCGGTATGCAGGGCGGCGCCCGCCACGAGCGCCCAGCTCAGCCATTCGTGGACCGGCTTGACCAGGCCGCCTTCGACATGGAAGAAGAGCAGCAGGCCGGTGACGCCGGAGATAAGGAAGGTTGCGATGATCAGCGGTGTTGCCCAGGATTTCAGTGTCTGGTTCATGATGTCGTAGGAATAGGTTATTCGGAAGTATCACGTATTTCTTCGGACGACGATGGGGAGTCATTCCAGCGTGATGGAATGAAAAAAGCGAGGGCGGCACCTGGGCCGCCCTCGCTTTTCGTTTTCCGTCGCAGGAGCGGGGCTTACGCCTCGTCTTCCTGACCGCGGAGGTTCTCGATCACGCCGAGGTCCTCGAGCGTGGTGACGTCGCCCTTGATCTCGTTGGAGGTGGCGAGCTCGCGGAGCAGGCGGCGCATGATCTTGCCGCTCCTGGTCTTCGGCAGGCCCTTCGCCCAGCGGATCTCGTCCGGCTTGGCGATGGCGCCGATCTCCTTGGCGACGTGCTTGCCCAGCGAGTCGCGGAGCTTGGCATCCCCTTCGTAGCCGTCCTTGAGGGTGACGAAGGCGACCAGGGCGTTGCCCTTGAGATCGTCGGGGCGGCTGACGACAGCTGCTTCCGCGACGGCCTCGTGGGAGACCAGGGCGCTCTCGACCTCGCTGGTGCCGAGGCGGTGGCCGGAGACGTTGACCACATCGTCGACACGGCCCATGATCCAGACGTAGCCGTCATCGTCCTTGCGGGCGCCGTCGCCGGTGAAGTACATCCCCTTGAACTCCTCCCAGTAGGTCTTCTCGTAGCGCTCGTTGTCGCCGTAGATGGTCCTGAGCATGGAGGGCCACGGGTGCTTGATCACCAGGTAGCCGCCCTCGTTCGGTGCGCACGGGGTGCCGTCCTTGTGCACGACGTCCACCATGATGCCCGGGAGCGGGCGGGTGGCGGTGCCGGGCTTGGTCGGGGTGGCGCCGGGCATCGGGGAGACCATGATGCCGCCGGTTTCGGTCTGCCACCAGGTGTCAACGATCGGGCACTTCTCCTGGCCGACGTACTTGTGGTACCACATCCAGGCCTCGGGGTTGATCGGCTCGCCGACCGTGCCGAGCAGCCTCAGCGAGCGGAGGTCGTGCTTGGTGACCCACTCGTTGCCGGCGCGGATGAAGGCGCGGATGGCGGTAGGAGCGGTGTAGAGGATGGTGATCTTGTGGCGGTTGATGATATCCCAGAAACGGTCCCACTGCGGGTAGTTCGGGGCGCCCTCGTACATGAAGACGGTCGTGCCGTTGAGCAGCGGGCCGTAGATCATGTAGGTGTGGCCGGTTATCCAGCCGATGTCGGCGGTGCAGAAGTAGATATCCTCGTCCTTGATGTCGAAGACGTACTTGAAGGAGCTGGCTGCGTGCACCATGTAGCCGGCGGTGGTGTGCAGGATGCCCTTCGGCTTGCCGGTGGAGCCGCTGGTGTAGAGCAGGAAGAGCGGATGCTCGGAGTCGACCTGGGTCGCTTCGCACTCGTCCACGGCGAGGCCCATGAGGTCGTGCCACCAGTGGTCCATGCCGTCGTGCATGTGGACGGTCTCGTTGGTGACCTTCAGGACGATGACGCTCCTGACGGAGGGGGTGTTGACGATCGCCTCGTCGACGATGTTCTTCAGGTTGATGGTGCCGCCGCGGCGCCTGGTGCCGTCGGCGCAGATGACGAGCTTGGCGTGGGAGTCGTTCACCCTCTCGGTGATCGCGTGGGCTGCGAAGCCGGCGAAGATGACGTTGTGCACGGCGCCGATCCTTGCGCAGGCAAGCACGGCAACCACCAGTTCGGGAACCATGCCCATGTAGATGGCGACGCGGTCACCGGACTGGATGCCGGCAAGCTTCAGGACGTTGGCGAACTTGGCGACCTGGCGGTGCAGTTCGCCGTAGGTGAGGATGCGCTGGTCGCCCTCTTCGCCTTCCCACATGATGGCGGCCTTGTTCTTCCTCCAGCTGTTGACGTGGACGTCGATGGCGTTATAGCAGATGTTGGTCTTGCCACCGTCGAACCATTTGGCGTACGGAGGGTTCCAGTCGAGGACCGTGTCCCATTTCTTGAACCAGTGGAATTGTTCGGCAAGGTCGCTCCAGTACTTGTCGGGGTTTGCAGCAGCATCGGCGTAGAGCTTCTCGTACTGCTCCATGCTCGAGACGTAAGCCTTGGAGGAGAACGCTTCCGTCGGTGGGAATTTCCTCCGTTCGGAGAGTACCGAACTGATCGATTCAGTAGCCATTGGTAACACGGGTTTGTTTTTTGAAAAAAGATTACCGCCCTCCAGACCGGAGGCGATAGTTCACGTACGAATGGTTTCAGCCGGTAGCATGAAAGAAAGGGCCCGGCTGAAAGGCCCTTCAAGATCGTTAAACCCTAATTTACGCAAAAAAAACCAAGGATACCAACAAGGGAGCGTTTGCTGTGGGCGAATGCCGTCAGCCCCCTCTCAGAGGGGCTTGACGGCGAAGTTGACCAGCTTGCCGGGTACGACGATCTCCTTAATGATCGCCATCCCTTCGAGGAACTTCACGACGCTCTCCACCTGCCTTGCGGCAGCGAGCAGCTCCTCTTTCGTGCCCTGCGCCGGCGCGTCGAAGGTGCCCCGCAGCTTGCCGTTGACCTGTACGGCGATGGTGAGCACGTCGTCCTTGGCGAGCGCCGGGTCGAAGAGCGGCCAGGCGGCGCCGCTGATCGAGGTGCCGTGGCCGAGCGCCTGCCAGAGCTCCTCGGTGATGTGCGGCGCGTAGGGCGAGAGCAGGAGCAGCACCGTGTCGACCGCCTCGCGGCTGTAGCACCCCGCCTTGTGCAGCTCGTTGACCAGCACCATCATCTCGGAGATGGCCGTGTTGAACTTGAGCAGGTCGGTATCATCGCCGATCTTGCGGATCGCCTTGTGCATGCGCTTCAGCACCGCGTCGGCCGGCCTGTCGCCGGTGACCCTCGGGGACTCCTCGTTTTCGGCGTAGACCAGCCTCCAGACCTTCCCGAGGAAGCGGCTGATCCCCTCGATGCCGTTGGTGTTCCACGGCTTGACCTGCTCGAGCGGCCCGAGGAACATCTCGTAGAGCCTGACGGCGTCGGCGCCGTAGGAGGTCAGGACATGGTCGGCGGGAATGACGTTGCCGCGGGACTTGGACATCTTCTCGTTATCCTCTCCCAGGATCATCCCCTGGTTGAAGAGGCGCTGGAAGGGCTCCTTCGTGCTCACCACGCCGAGGTCGTAGAGCACCTTGTGCCAGAACCTCGAGTAGAGCAGGTGCAGCACGGCGTGCTCGGCGCCGCCGATGTAGAGGTCGACGTTCATCCAGTAGCGCTCCTTCTCCGGAGCGACGGCATGCTCGCCGTTCTGCGGATCGATGAAGCGCAGGTAGTACCAGCAGCTTCCGGCCCACTGCGGCATGGTGTTGGTCTCGCGGCGGAAGCGGCCGTGCTCGTCGGTGCCGTAGAGCCACTCCTCGATGTTGGCCAGCGGCGACTCGCCGGTCGAGGTCGGCTGGTAGGCCTCCACCTCCGGCAGGGTGAGCGGGAGCGAGGGCTCCGGACGCATCGAGCCGTCCTCGTAGTGCCTGATCGGGATCGGCTCGCCCCAGTAGCGCTGGCGGCTGAAGACCCAGTCCCTGAGCTTGTAGTTCACCTTCCGCTTGCCCTTGCCTTTCGACTCGAGCCAGGTGGCCATGCGGTCGAACGCCGTTTCGAATTGCAGGCCGTCGATGCTTACCTCGTCGTTCGACGAGTTGACGCTGACGCTCTCCTTGCCCTCGAAGACCTCCTCCTGCACGTCGTGCGGGCTCTTGACCACCTCGCGGATCGGCAGGCCGAACTTTTTGGCGAACTCCCAGTCGCGGCTGTCGTGCGCCGGAACGGACATGATGGCGCCGGTGCCGTAGCTGGTCAGCACGAAGTCGGAGATCCAGACCGGCAGGGCTTCGCCGTTGGCCGGGTTGATGGCGTAGGAGCCGGTGAAGACCCCGGTCTTCTCTTTCTGCAGCCCGGTTCGCTCGAGCTCGGTCTTGAGCTTCGCCTGCTCGATGTAGGCCTTGACCGCGACGAGCTGCTGGGCGATCGCCAGCTTCTCGGCCATCGGATGCTCCGGGGAGATGACCAGGTAGGTCGCGCCGAAGAGGGTGTCGGGGCGGGTGGTGTAGACCTTCAGGTTCGATCCGTGGCACCGGAGTTCGAAGTCGATCTCGACGCCCTCGGAGCGGCCGATCCAGTTGCGCTGCATCTGCTTGACGTTCTCTGGCCAGTCGAGCCCTTCGAGGTCCTCGATCAGGCGTTCGGCGTAGGCGGTGATCTTCAGCACCCATTGCCGGAGCGGCTTGCGGACGACCGTGTAGCCGTCGGCCAGCTTCTCGTCGACCTCCTCGTTGGCGAGCACCACCTTGAGCTCTTCGCACCAGTTGACATCCACCTCGGAGACGTAGGCCAGCCCCATCTCGTAGAGCTTCAGGAAGATCCACTGCGTCCACTTGAAGTAGCCGGGGTCGGTGGTGTTGACCTCGCGGTTCCAGTCGTAGGAGAAGCCCATGCTCTTCAGGGTCTCGCGGAAGCTCGCGACGTTCTTCTCGGTGGTCAGGCGCGGGTGGGTGCCTGTCCTGATGGCGAACTGTTCTGCCGGCAGGCCGAAGGCGTCCCAGCCCATCGGGTGCAGCACGTTGAAGCCGCGGCTGCGCTTGTAGCGGGCGATGATGTCGGTCGCCGTGTAGCCCTCGAGGTGGCCGACATGCAGGCCCGAACCGCTCGGGTAGGGGAACATGTCGAGCACGTAGTATTTCGGTTTGTCCGGGTCGGTGCCGGTGGCAAAGGTCTCGTCGGCGGCCCAGCGGGCCTGCCATTTCCTCTCGATCGCTGAAAAGTCGTACCTCATGGTCGGTGGTCGGTTTCGGTATGGGGTCCCAAATATGTGCCGGAAGATAATCCGGCCTGGCGAATGTAACAAAAAAAGGCAGTGCAGGCCTTTTTTGTCGCCTGCACTGCCTTGGTTATCGTTCCGGTTGCCTCAACCCTGCTGGGCGGGATTGCTGCCGTTCTGGCCGCCGTCGGAGTCGAGCAGCGCCTTGATGGAGAGGGCGAACTTGGTCTTGCCGGTGCGCGGATCCTTGCGGACCTCGATCAGCTTGACCTTGATGCGCTCGCCGACCTTCAGGACGTCGCTGACCTTGGCGATGCGCTCGCGGGCGATCTCCGAAATGTGCACCAGGCCGTCGGTCTTCGGCAGGAACTCGACGAAGGCGCCGAGCTCGTCGCGGATGTCGCGCACCTTGCCCATGTAGATCGTGCCGACCTCGGGCTTGGCGATGAGGGTCTTGATGGTCTCCACGGCTGCCTTGGTGCCCTCGGGGCTGTTGCAGG
Organism: Chlorobi bacterium Chlorobi_1; assembly: GCA_900299075.1. Classification (GTDB taxonomy): domain Bacteria; phylum Bacteroidota; class Chlorobiia; order Chlorobiales; family Chlorobiaceae; genus Chlorobaculum. Next base: position 45,497 of record OMIK01000035.1, on the reverse strand, counting down.
CGATGGTCACCGTGCCGTCGTCTTCGATGTTGATTTCGGCGCCGGTCTCCTCGGTGATGCTGCGGATGGTCTCGCCGCCCTTGCCGATCACCAGGCCGATGGCATCCACCGGGATCTGGATCGAGGTGAGGCGCGGTGCGTACTTGCCGATATCCTCGCGCGGGACGTCGATCGACCCGGCCATGACGTCGAGGATGTGCAGGCGGCCCCTGCGTGCCTGCTCGAGGGCGTTCTCGAGGATGTGGTAGTCGAGGCCGTCGATCTTGATGTCCATCTGGCAGGCGGTGATGCCGTCACGCGTGCCGGTCACCTTGAAGTCCATGTCGCCGAGATGGTCCTCGTTGCCGAGGATATCGGAGAGCACCGCGTATTCGTCGCCGTCCTTGATGAGCCCCATGGCGATGCCCGAGACCGGTTTGCGCAGCGGGACGCCGCCGTCCATGAGGGCGAGGGTGCCGCCGCATACGGAGGCCATCGACGAAGAGCCGTTCGACTCGAGGATCTCGGAGACGATGCGGACGGTGTACGGGAACTCCTGCTCCTCCGGCATTACCATCTTGATGGCGCGCTCGGCAAGGTTGCCGTGGCCGATTTCGCGCCGGCCGGTCGAGCCGAGCCTGCCGACTTCACCGACCGAGAAGGGCGGGAAGTTGTAGTGCAGCATGAAGCGCTTGTCCTTGTCGTCGGTAAGGGTGTCGACCGACTGGGCGTCTTTCTTCGTGCCGAGGGTGAGGGAGACGAGCGCCTGGGTCTCGCCCCTGGTGAAGAGGGCCGAGCCGTGGGCCCTGGGAAGCAGGCCGAGGTCGATGGAGATGGGGCGGACCTGGTCGAGGTTCCTGCCGTCGAGCCGCTTGCCGTCATCGAGGATCATGCGGCGCATCACCTTCTTTTCGATGGAGTGGATCTCCTCCTCGATGATGTGCTCGTTGGTGCAGAGCGCCCTGGACTGATCGGCGGCAAGCGCTTCGCCGCTGATGGCGGCGCTGAAGTGCTCGATGGCCTTCCGGACGGTTTCGCCATAGATCTCTTTGGTCTGTTCGGCGCGCTCCTCCTTGGCGAGCGGCTTGTAGGCGAGCTCCTTCAGGCTGGTTTCGCAGGCGGCCTTGACATAGTCGCGGAGTTCGGCCGGAATCTGCAGCGGAGTGAAGGCGCGCTTGGGCCTGGCCACGTCAGCGGCCAGCTCGTTCTGGAGCGCGCAGAGCTTTTTGATGGCATCGTGGCCGAAACGGATCGCTTCGAGCATCTCCGCTTCGGAGATCTCCTGCATCTCGCCCTCGAGCATGCAGATGGTGTCGGCGGTGCCGCCGATGGAGATGTCGAGGTCGCTGCCTTCGAGCTCGACGATGGTCGGGTTGATGACGAACATGCCGTTCACCCTGCCGACGCGGACTTCGGACATGGCGTTGGCGAAGGGGATGTCGGATACCATGATGGCCGCCGATGCCGCCAGGCCGCCGAGCACGTCGGCGTCGTTCTGCTGGTCGCTGGAGATGACGTTGATGATGACCTGGGTCTCGTGGTAGTAGCCGTCAGGGAAGAGGGGGCGCAGTGCGCGGTCGATGAGGCGGGCGGAGAGGATCTCCTTTTCCGAGGGGCGCGCCTCGCGTTTGAAGAAGCCGCCGGGGAATTTGCCCGCGGCGTAGTACTTCTCGCGGTACTCTACCTGGAGGGGGAAGAAGTCCTGGTTGACCGAAGGGGTCTTCTTGCTGGAAACGACGGTCGCGATGACCATGGTGTCGCCCATGCGGACCACGGTTGCGCCGTCGGCCTGCTTGGCCATCTTGCCGGTTTCGATCGAAATGGTCTTACCGTGCCCGAGATCGATTTCTTTTCTGATAAACATGGAAATCTGTTGAGGTTAGTGATGAAAAACCTTTCCGGTGGATCTTTCGAGCTGCTGCAGCGGGGCTGCAGTGGTCAAGAGGTGAATGCCGGTCGTGGTCGTGACGATATCGAATTTTACAAGTCCTATAATATAATACAAAATTTCGTACGCGAGCTCTCGAAAGAAAAGGACGGCAGGGACAGCAGGGAGCGCATGAAGCTTTTACGTGATGTGCAGCAGGTGACGGGTGACTGGGTCGGGAATGGACCCTTTGCGGTTCAACACTGGTGTCCCTGATCTCCCTGTAGTCCTTTCAGTTCCGTTCCCTCTTCACTCCCCGCAATCGAACCTCCAGTTGTCGATCAGCCTCGTCGTGCCGAAGCGGACCGCCATGACGAGGCGGTAGCTCCTGCCCGGCAGCGCCGTGTCGACCGGGTCGAAGGTGCCGTCGTCGACGAAGCAGAGGTAGTCCGGCTTCGAACCGGGCGCGGAGGTGACGATCGCCAGCCCCTCCTTCGCGATGGCGGCAAGGTCCCTCCGGCCGCGGCCGGTCTCCTGTTCCGCGTGGCGGATCGCGCGGTGGAGCGCGGTGGCCCGCTCCCGCTCTTCCGGGGAGAGGTAGATGTTCCTCGAGCTGGCCGCGAGCCCGTCCGGCTCGCGCGAGATCGGTGCCGCCTCGATCTTCGTGTCGACGTTCATGTCGGCGGCGACCCTCCTGATGATGGCGAGCTGCTGGGCATCCTTCTCGCCGAAGACCGCGAGGTGCGCCTTCGTGATGTTGAGCAGCTTCAGCACCACCGTGGCGACCCCCCTGAAGTGACCCGGCCGCACGGTGCCCTCGAAACGTTCGGCCATCGGGCCGGGATCGACGGTGCACCTGAACCCCTCGGGGTACATCAGCCCCTGTTCGGGCGCGAAGAGGTAGTCCACGCCGGCGGAGCGGGCCAGGGCGGCATCCTGCTCGAACGGGCGCGGGTAGCGCTCGTAATCCTCTTCAGGGCCGAACTGCATCGGGTTGACGAAGATGGTCATGATCACGATGCCCGCACGCCGCTGCGCCAGCCGGACGAGGCTCAGGTGCCCTTCGTGCAGCGCCCCCATGGTCATGACGACGCCGATGAACTGCCGCTGGAGCCGGAGGCGTTCGGCGATCGCCTGCATCTCGGCGGGATCAGTGATGATCTGCATGTTCCTGCTGCTGTTTTGAACGTTTTCCGCCCGGATGGACCACCACGACGAACTCCCCGCGGACCTGTCCGTTCGAGAATTTCCCGATCAGCTCTTCCGGGGTGCCGCTGACATACTCCTCGTGGAGCTTGGTGATCTCGCGTGCGATGAACACCTCCGCTCCGGGCAGGTGCTCGCGCACCTCTTCGAGGAGCCTGACGATGCGGTGGGGCGACTCGTAGAGCACGACCGTGCTCCCGAGGGAGGCGAGGTACTCCATGCGGCTCTTCCGCCCCTTCTTGTGGGGAAGGAAGCCCGCGAAGAAGAAGCTGCTGATGGGGAGCGGGCAGACCGACAGGGCGGCCGTCAGGGCGCTCGCCCCGGGGACCGGGATGACGGCGAAACCCTGCGTGTGCAGGGCGTTGGCCATGCTGTAGCCGGGGTCGCTGATGCCGGGGGTGCCGGCGTCGGTGACCATCGCCACGTCGGTCCCCTCCTCGAGGAGCGCCGTGACCTGCTGGACCGCGCGCGCTTCGTTGAAGCTGTGGTAGCTGACGAGCCTCTTGCCCTGGATGCCGAAGTGCTTCAGGAGGATCGAGGTGCGGCGGGTGTCTTCGCAGGCGATCGCGCCGGCCTCGCGGAGGGTGGTGACGGCCCGGTAGGTCATGTCGTCGAGGTTCCCGAGCGGGGTGGCCACGACGTACAGCGTGCCCTGATGTTGGGTGCGGGTGCTCAAAATGTTCCGGTACTCTCCCGGTTCGCCTTCGGGGCGCCTTTGTTTGGCGGATTAAGCTTTTATATTAGTAGAGCATAGTATAGCAAAAGCGGCAGATATGACAAACACTCCCGGCGCGCCGGCAGCGCGAGAAGAGCTTCTTTCGGTCAGGAACCTGAAGGTCCATTTCCCGGTCAGGAAAGCGGGCCTGTCCGGTGGCGGCATGGTTGCGCGCGCGGTCGACGGTGTCTCCTTCGAGGTGATGAGGGGCGAAACCCTCGGCCTGGTCGGCGAGTCGGGGTGCGGCAAGACCACCCTCGGCAGGGCCATCGTCAGGCTCGTCCCCCCGTCGAAGGGGGGCAGCGTCCTGTTCCGGGGCCGCGACATCACCGCCCTCGACAACCGGAGCTTCAGGCCGCTGCGCAAGGAGATCCAGATGATCTTCCAGGATCCGTTCGGATCCCTCAACCCGCGCCTGACCGTCGGCCAGACCATCGGCGAGGCGCTCAGGGTGCACGGCATCACGAAGGGGGGCGAGGCGACGCTGAAGAAGGTCCGTGAGCTGCTCGATACGGTCGGCCTCAACCGGGAGTACGCCAACCGCTACCCGCACGAGTTCTCGGGGGGGCAGCGCCAGCGCGTCGGCATCGCCAGGGCGCTGGCGGTGAACCCCTCGTTCATCATCTGCGACGAACCGGTTTCGGCGCTCGACGTCTCGATCCAGTCCCAGATCATCAACCTGCTCAAGGACCTGCAGCGGGAGTTCGGCCTCACCTACCTCTTCATCGCCCACGACCTCTCGGTGGTCGAGTACATCTCCGACCGGGTTGCCGTGATGTACCTCGGCAGGATCGTCGAGATCGCCGACGGGGAGGAGCTCTACGCCAACCCGAAGCACCCCTACACCCAGGCGCTGCTCTCGGCCATCCCCCTGCCCGAACTCGGCGCGAAGCGCGGACGCATCGTGCTCAAGGGGGACCTGCCGGGCCCGCTCTCCATCCCGAAAGGGTGCAGCTTCCATCCCCGCTGCCCCTTCGCGACCGCGGAGTGCCGCGAACGCGAGCCGGAGCTCAAGGGGGTGAAGGATAACCCGGAGCACCGGGTGAGCTGCCTGCTCTACCAATGAACCGTTACCGCGACCCGAGACCATGAACCTGCAGAAAAAGAGGCGCGGCGGCTGCCTCCTCACCGGATGCCTCTCCCTCCTTGCCGCCCCCTTCCTCATCCTCGTCGCCGCATGGGCGATCTCCGCGTGGGGCAACCGCCTCCCCGACCGTTTCGTGCTCCGCCTGCCCGTCTCAGGCCAGGTCGACGAACGCCCGGCAGGCCAGCTGCCGTTCCCGTCGGGCGGCAGCCGGCAGGAGCTGTCGCTCCAGGAGCTGACGACCGTCATGGACCGCGCGCGGAGCGACGCTCGGGTGCGCTCCGTGCTGCTCGAGATCGACGGGTTGACGGCCCCGTCGGCGAAGATCGGCCAGCTCCGGCGTTCCATCGAGGCCCTTCGTGCCTCCGGAAAGCGGGTGACCGCTTTCCTCCGGTCGCCCGAGGACAAGGACTACCTGCTGGCCGTTGCCTGTGATTCGGTGGTGGTGCAGCAGGGCTCATGGCTGCTGCTCGACGGCCTGAAGGCGGAGACCTTCTACTTCGCAGGGCCGCTCGGCAAGGTCGGGATCGGCTTCCAGGCATCGCAGTGGAAAAAGTACAAGAGCGCCGTCGAACCCTTCACCAGGGGCTCCTCGACCCCCGAGTCGCGAGAAGAGCTCTCGGGGCTGCTCGATGCGGCGTGGGACGACTACCTCGGCTACGTCTCCGCCCGGCGCGGGGTTGGCCGGGCGGCCTTCGCGGGCATCGTCGACTCGGTTGCGGTGCTCACTCCCGGGCGTGCGCTCGCATGGAAGCTCGTGGACCGGGTCTCCAGCTCCTGGAAGCTCGAAAAGGAGTACGAGAAGCGCTACGGTGCGAAGGCATCCGAACTCTTCGTCGGCGGCCGCAGCTATCTCCAGGCCACCGGCGGCATGAACGCCGGCGGCAAGGGCGGGAAGGTCGCCGTGATCAACGTCGTTGGCCCCATAAGCTCCGGCGGGCTCGAGGGGATGGCCGAAGGGGAGGGGATCGACGAGGGAACCCTCAAGCATGCGCTCCAGGCGGCCCTCGACGACCGCGAGGTCAAGGCGATCGTGCTGAGGATCGACAGCCCCGGCGGCGAGGCGGTGGCCGCCGCGAACATGCTCGAAATGCTCGACGCCGCACGGAAGATCAAGCCGGTCGTGGCCTCGATGTCGGGCGTCGCCGCATCAGGCGGCTACATGGTGGCCCTCGGTGCGGACAGGATCCTTGCCGAGCCGATGACCGTGACCGGGTCGATCGGCGTCTTCTCGCTCAAGCCTGACCTCAGCGGCCTCCTGAAGCGTACCGGGCTGAATCGCGAGGCGCTCACCAGGGGCAGGTACGCCGATGCGAACACCCCCTTCAAGCCGCTCGACGAGGCCGCCTTCAGGAAGTTCGACGAAACCTCCGGCTGGATCTACCGCGACTTCGTCGGCAAGGTCGCCGCACGGAGGCGGATGCCCTTCGACCGGGTCGATGCGGTGGCCGGCGGCAGGGTCTGGACCGGCAGGCGAGCGCTCGAGGTCGGCCTCGTCGATCAGATCGGGGGGCTCGACGACGCGGTAAGGGTCGCGCAGAGGCTCGCCCGAATGGATACCTCGAAGCGGCCGGGCATGCTCTACCTTCCGGCGCAGAAGAGCCTGGTCGACTACCTCACGGAGGGCAACTCCTCCGTGTCGGCCCTGGCAGGACGGATTGCGGAGGGCTACCTGAAAGGGGCGCTGCCCCTCGGCCGTTCGCTGCCTGGTTCGGCGACCGCCCGGTTCCTGCTTCGCCAGGAGCGGCCGCAGATCCTCGCCATCGACCCCGTCGAGGTGCTGGTGAAATAACCCCTTTCCCGCTATCGCTATCGATTTTCTATCAGTTCAAAACCTTTCCACCCCCCTTGCCATGTCCCGTCGCTCCTCTCCTGCCGGATATCTCCGGACGATCCGCCGTACGCTGCTCGCCTCCTTCCTGGCGCTTGCCGGCGTACATCCGGCCGCAGCCGGCGGTTCGCCAAGCGCATCGGCCGAGCAGGATGGCCTGACCATCGTCGCGGTGGGCGACATCATGATGGGCTCCGGCTACCCCTCCGCCGACGGGCTGCCTCCCGGAGGAGCCTCCCTGATGGCCCCCGTCGCCGGGGTGCTTTCGCAGGGAGACGTGACCTTCGGGAACCTCGAAGGGCCGATCCTGAGCGACGGCGATGCGGTGAAAAAGTGCGCCGATCCGTCGAAGTGCTTCGCCTTCCGGCAGCCGGAGTACGTCGCCGGGCAGCTCGCCGATGCCGGATTCGACCTCCTCTCCGTGTCGAACAACCACATGAACGACTTCGGGAGCCGGGGCCGGAGCAACACCATGCGGATCCTGGCCGACAGGCGGATCGGCTTCGCCGGCCTCGACACCTGCCCGACGACGGTCATCGTCAGGAAGGGCCTCCGGATCGGCTTCACGAGCTTCGCTCCCGTGAACGGCTGCCTCAACCTGAACGACGACGAACTGGTCCGGCGGGTCGTCTCCGGGCTGCGCCGGCAGTGCGACATCCTCATCGTCTCATTCCACGGCGGGGCGGAGGGTGCCTCGCACACCCATGTGACCAGGCAGGGGGAGAGCTTCTACGGGGAGAACCGGGGCAACGTCTACCGCTTCGCCAGGCTGGCCGTCGACGCGGGGGCGGATGTCGTGCTCGGGCACGGCCCGCATGTGGCGAGGGCCATAGACCTTTACAAGGGGAAGTTCATCGCCTACTCGATGGGCAACTTCTGCACCTACGGCCAGTTCAACCTCAAGGGGCCGAACGGCATCGCCCCGATCCTGCGCCTGCAGGTGTCGAAAAACGGCGATTTCCTCGGCGGCAGGATCGTTTCGGTCATGCAGCAGGGCAAGGGCGGGCCGGTGATCGACCCGACGGGCCAGTCGCTCGAGGCGATCAGGAGGCTCACGGAGAGCGATATCCCCGAGGCGAAGGCGAAGTTCGACGCTTCCGGCCGCTTCTGGTTCTGACGGTATTCAGATTCACCGGGATCGCTCCGCCCGTATCGTGCGGCTTTTTTTAAAAGTTTATTTTAACGTAAATTTACGTTGAGCCCGAAAATGGCATACCGGTGAGGTGACAACCCTGAATGATCCTGACGACGGGTTATAGCGCGGAGCCAGATTCCCGAGCCAATGACGGGGAACTTATCCGGTACCTGCTTTCCTTGTTCAGCCTCGCCTGATGTTTTACGGCCTGAACGCCGTTGGGATTCTCTGTCTCCGTATACGCTCTTCCTAACCTGCAGATACTCTTCAAAGGAGGCCGCATGAGTAGGTTCAGGGTCATAGAGTTCCAGTTGCTGCAAGCGTGCAACGCCAGTTGCGTCTATTGTGCTTACGACCAGAACCTCCCCGAGTTCAACAAATGGCTTCCCCTGGAAATCATTGAAAAGACTCTCGCCGAAGAGAAGCCGGAGTGGGTATGGTTCGAAGGCGGCGAGGTCACCATGTCCGAAAAGTCGAAGGAGTACCTGCTCGAGGCCATGGAGATTGCCACCAGGTACGGGGTCAGGAGCCGCATCAACACCAACTGTCGGAATATCGATCCTGAGTGGTCAAGACGGCTTGCCGATGGCGGCTTGAAGTTCGCCTGCGTTTCATTTGACACGCTTGATCCTGAATGCCTTGAGTTCCTTCGCGGGTTTCCGGCGGGTTCGGGAGCGGAAAACCTGAGACGGCTCCAGTCCAACGCCTTGTCCCTTGCCGACGAGGGGGTAACCATCGACCTTGAAGCCACGGTCACCCGCCACAACCTGCACGAACTCGAGGCGCTGTATGATTACGCGGAAAGCGTCGCCACAGCTGGGCGCGACATCATCATGGGGGCGCAATGCCTGGTCGCGACGTATGAAGAGGTTTTCGGACTCTATCCGGACATGTACGAGATGGCGCAGGTGTTCAGGCGCCTTGTCGCCAGGGCGAGGGCGAGCCGTGTGCCGCTTCGCATCTGCTGCTCCCCCTTGGTTCGTTGCAAGTATCCTGAACTCTACGATCCGCATCCCAACGTTATATGGGTAGAGTGCACCTGTGGTTTCGACTACGTCCATATCCAAGCCACCGGAGAAGTTCTGCTTTGTGGCTTCTGGGACCATGCCGAGGCCATTGGAAACTTGCATGAAGCCTCCCTGAGGGAGATATGGGAGGGCAGCCTCCTCAGGAGGGCCGCCCTCAACGAAACACCGGAACCCTGCGAAGGCTGCAGGCACTGGGACGGCCCTGGGCGCTGCCATAATACCTGCTTTTCTGTCGCATACCGCAAAACCGGCACGTTCAGCTCGTTTGCCTATGATATCACGACAGGAGCTATTGCCGAGGCTGTGCGGGGGAGGAGGGCATGAGGAACCTGAACCCATGGGAGTACACGGAGCTTGAGTATCCCGGGCAGCTTGCCTATCTCACCGTTTCCTGCACGACCCGATGCAATTTTTCGTGTGGATACTGCTCGAAAAAAGAGTATCCCGTTGCCGACCTTGATTACGGACTGCTCCGGAAAACCCTGGAGGAGGCATTGTTGCTCGGCCTTCTCAAAGTAGAGCTGACCGGCGGCGAGGCCCTGCTGTACCCGCACTTCTGGGATGTCGTGGAGTTTCTTCGCGTAAACGGGGTAATGGTGCAACTGGTCACCAACGGCTCCCTTGTCGACCGGGAAATCGCCGGACGGCTTGCCGCTGCGAGAATAAACGTGGCGGTCAGTCTCTCCACCCTTGACCCCGCCAGGTTCTCGAGCCTTTCCGGCGGACAGGGTGATCTCCGGATGATTGTCGAAACGGTAGGGCATCTGAAGGCGGCAGGCTACCAGGCGGGGCGGTTCCCTATGTTCGCGATCCACTCACTGGGATCGAAGGAAAACATGGCGGGACTCGATGACGTGAGAGCATTTGCAGGACAGGCGGGTTGCGGGTTCGTGCTGAACCGCGCGATACCGGTCGGAGGCCTGCATGCGGACAATGTGCCGTTGCCTGCCGACGTGAAAACATTTCTCGATAAGGAACCCGGTGTCCCTGCGGCAACAATTCCTTTTTCCGGGGATACGCCGTGCAACCGGCTGAAGGCCGGCTGCTATATCGGCTCAGATGCGAAGGTGCGCCCCTGTTCGTCTCTCGATATCGAGGCGGGAGATTTGCATGATTGCTCCCTGACAGACATATGGCGGGATTCCGTGATCCTCGGGCAGTGCCGAAGCATTGAGAACCATCTTCAGGGGACGTGCGGAACCTGCCCGGAGCGCAGCCGCTGTTACGGTTGCCGTGCCGTCGCTTACGCCGTGTTCGGATCGTTGAACGCTCCCGATCCCGGTTGCTTCAGGTTTGCGGAGGCGGGTCAATGCCATGCAGACCGAGGAGGTCCCCTGTGAAAGTAGCTTTTGTCGCAACCCCGGTGCCGGCGGTTCCACTGAGCCGGATGCAACGGCAGTACTATTTCTACCTGTTCGCATCACGCGCCTTCACGGTATTCAACCATCTGGAAGAGCGGGATTTTTCCCGTTTCTGGATGCTGGAGCCGGTTCATCTCGGACTGCTCCAGCTGATCTCCTACCTTGAGCAGTACGGCATTGACTGCTCCTTTTTCGGGCCGATAAGCCCTGACGGCCGGGAGGTGGACCGTGAGGAGATCCTTCTGCAGAAGATACTCGGGCGAGCCGGCGAGTTCGACGCCATTGGCTTCAGTTCAATTACTGCCAGTTACAGGACCGCGGCGCGCATGGCCGGCAGGATCAGGCAGGAACATCCGCACATCCCGCTGATCCTGGGAGGCAACCATGCCTGGGTGAGGTACGAGGAGGTGCTGCGGGAGTCTGTTTTTGACATCCTTGTGCATAAGGAGGGGGAAGCGTCCACGCTGGAGCTCCTTCGCGCATTGGAGCTCCGGAAGCCAATCGAGAATGTAGCAGGCATCAGCTTCCTGAAGTCGGGGGTAGTGGTGAAAACCCCGGAAAGGCCCCGGCTTGACCGCTCGGCTCTGCCGATGATCGGTTACGGCCACCTGGAGGACAATTTCACCGCCGAAGAGATGGGCGGCGAGGAGCGGCTGTCCATTCCGATCTCAAGGGTGACGCCCCTTACCGGCTGCACCAACGACTGCATCTGGTGCGCTGATTTCTGGAAACCGCAGGTGACGGCACAGCGCCTGGCGTGCTTGACAGGAGAGCTCTCCTATTTGATGGACCAGCGGAACAGCCGCTTCTTTTACCTCGGCACCCATGACTTCCTTCACGAACCCTGCAAGGCTCTGGAAATCGCTGAGCTGATGGGGTCATTGCGGCCGGAGATGCACTGGGAAGCGCAAACGAGGGTCAATCCCGGGGTGACCAGGGAGCACTTCAGGAGGCTGCGGGAAGCGGATTGCCGATGCCTGCATATCGGCATCGAAAGTGCCAACCAGGGCCTGCTTGACCTCATGGGGAAGAACATCCGGATTCCCGAGGCCATGCGCATGCTGGAATACGCAAGGGAAGAGGGGCTCGAGACCCATACCTACTGGCTTGTCGGGTCGCCTCTCGAGACCTACGAGACGGCACGGCAGACCATCGGCACGATGACCGCCTGGATGCGCTCGGGTCTTTCCAGCACTGCCGAGATCAATATGCTTGTGGGCTATCCCGGCACCAGGTTTTTCGAGCACCGGCGACAGTACGGCGTTACCTGGGTGGATCCGGATTACAGCCATTATGATGGCCGGAGCCAGCCGACCTTTGAGACGACCCGGCTGACAAGGCGCGATCTTGAATACCTCTTCCATCGGGCGATGGACGAGTATTGCATGGCTATGGAGGAGGTTATTGGCAGCAGGGAGCAGGTCACGGAACGGCTCGGGCACCGATTCCCGAATTTTGATCCCGCATTCATGGAGGCAGCCTTCTGACATGATGAAAACTTCATCCGACCCAATTCCTTGTGACATGCGGCTCTTCACTGAAGAGATGCGCAAGGAGATTTCCATAGTGACCCACAGGTATCCCATGCGGGTTTCAGGATATTACCTCGGTCTGATCACGGATCGGGGCGACCCGATCTACAGGCAATGCATCCCCGCACCGGAGGAGCTTGAAGACGTCACCGGCCAGCCTGACCCGTTGCATGAAGGGGCGCACTGTCCTGTCGCCAGGCTTTACCATCGCTACCCGGACCGGGTGCTGCTGCTGGCTACCAACAACTGTGCCGTGTACTGCCGCTTCTGCACCAGGAAACGCAATATCTCGGAAAAGTCGTCGTCCATCAGCGACAGGGAACTGGCAGGGGCCGTGGACTATCTGCGCCATCATGAGGAGGTGCACGACGTGCTGATCTCAGGTGGGGATCCTCTCACCCTGCCGGTGGAACGCCTTGAGGCAATCATCAGGGCGATCAGGGCTCTGGCCCATATCGACATCATCAGGATTGGGACCCGTATTCCCTGCGTCGATCCCGTGCGGATAGATGAAAGTCTGTGCGCCATGCTGAAGAGGTATCATCCGCTGTATGTCAACGTGCAGTTCAACCACCCGGCTGAAATCACCCCGGAGTCGAAAAAAGCCTGTTCGATGCTGGCCGATGCAGGCATCCAGCTTGGCAACCAGTCGGTATTGCTCAAAGGCGTGAACGATTCACCGGAGGTGATGAAGGAACTGGTGCGCAGGCTTTTGGCTATTCGGGTCAAGCCATACTACCTGTTTCTTCCCGACCTGGTAAAGGGGACGGGCCATTTCAGGACCAGCCTTGAGTGCGGGCTCGAAATCATCCGCTCCATCCAGGGGTTCATGAGCGGCATGGCGACGCCCCAGCTGGTCATAGATCTTGAGAACGGCGGCGGGAAGGTCCCGCTGTCACCAGTGAACGTGGTCGACAGGCAGGGGGGGCGGTACACTTTACGGAATTTTGAGAATGTGCGATATGACTACGTCGATTCCCCTTCCTGCAAGGCGCGGGGATGACAGGGGCGCCCCCCTGCTTGAGCTGGTTGGCGATATCACTGGCAGGCAGGCCACGACGCTCAAAGGGAGTCTGAGGGGATATTACCAGGCGCTTCCATCCCTTCTTGGGGAGAGTTTCCTCGGCGCCCTGCTCCCGGCCACCGCCTTCAGGAAGCAGGTGAAGTCGTGCGCGCTTTCAGAGCGAGTCTACCTACGGCTCTTCGAGGCCATCAACGCTTGGCGGGCCTGGGACGAGCCCTTGGCCGACGCTCTACTCCGGAGAGTAGTCCCTACCCTGATGGGCATCGCATCAATGCATCGACGGGATAACGATGCATATCCGGTAAGCCTTGCCCTTGGCCAGATTGCAGAACAAGCAGGAAATGGCAAGGTTCGGTTGGTGAGTCTGGTTTGCCCCAGTTACCGGTATCGGCGCGACGCCAACGGCAAGCTCTGGCACTGTTCGGGAGAACTGCTTCCGACGGCAGGCCCGCGTTTCGGTTCGGTTGCTGCTACCCTCGCCCGGGTCTTTGCCCCGCTTGCCGAACTCGATGTCTCTCTCGATTGGCAGTTCTGGTGCTACACCGGTGAAACAGGCGACGTGGAACACTTGGTCGACATGGCTCGTTTTGTCCGGCAGTATTACCAGGGAGATCTTGACCAGTTATTCGCAACCCTTGGCCTTGTAGCCGAAGACCTGAACCGGCAGCTTCGGGAACAGATGGGGGCCTGTGGCATAAATGCCCGTACCTGCTCGCTGGACAGGAAATACGGGGCACGAATTCATGCAATCAGGGACTCCTTTGCGTCGACCTTCCCGGACCAGCTCGATGATATCTACAGGATGGACGAGGTCGAGGCTTGGCTGGACGGAGTCTGCGGCTGTGGCCGCCTCATCCATTTTTTTATCGAACAGGAGATGGTCTACAGGCGGAACGTATTGATGGGTTTTACGGAACCCGTCGTCTCTGCCGCTCTTCGCGAGATGCTGCTCTATACACATATACTTGCCGAGGTGCGGAACGAAGGCCTTGTCGTTATCGATACGGAAAGCACCTCGAACTATATGACCGCGACGTTGAACTGCATCCCGGCAGGGCTGATTTTTACCAGGTCGGCCAGGGGCGGCGGTGATGAGGCGGAGGGAGGATACACTCTGGATATCCGCCAGCCATACAACGTGGTGAACAGCTGAGGAGCGGCGTTGCTTTCGCCCCGGGGTTCACCGCGGGGCGGCGGAATGCGTTTTATGTTCGTGACCAATTCAGGGAAGGGGGGCTTCGAAATGAGCAATGCGATCCTGCTGCTGATACTCTATATCGGATTTGCGGCGGAGTATGCCGTCAACAAGCTTCTCGCCAGGTACCTGGACCTCGACGGCTTTGGCGATTTCAATGTTGCTGTGAGCGCTGCGGTAATATGTTCGATGATCTTCGTTTTCGGGGGAGATGCCGGTTCCAACCGGTTCATCCCGAGGTATCTCGAAGGCAAGGAGTGGGGAAAGATCAAGGGCTATGTGGTCTATTACCTAAGGCTAAGCCTGTTCACCTCGATCTCTGTGGCGGCGGCCTCCCTCATGCTGGATGTTTTCCTCCGCTATTACCATCTCGACAAATTTCTTCATGAATCATATTTCGCGATGGTACTTGCCCCGGTGCTTTCGGTGCTGGTACTGTTCGGCGGCCTTTTGCTGGCCATGCATCGGGAGTACGCGTCCAGTATCACGACCGAACTGCTGAAGTTCGTACTGTTCCTTGCGGCAGCAGCCCTCTGGGTAAATTTCAGGTCCTCGATGAATGCTTGCGAGGCGATATTCCTGCTGCTGGCCAGCCTGCTTTCAAGCGTCGCCATCCAGTCCGTGATCGCCTTGAAATCGGTTCCCTTCGATTTCTTTCGTGAAAAGATGCAGATGAGCATACCTGAGTGGATCTCCGTTTCGCGGCCCATGCTGGTTATCGGGCTCGCGAACAATTTTGTTTCCATCATCGAACTCTGGAGCCTGGAGTTTTTTGATTATGATGAGGCGTCAGTGGGCGCATTTTCACTGCTCACGTTTATCTCCTCGCTAATCTGGGTCAACTATACGGCGCTCTACTACATCATGTCGTCGAGGATATCCACGATTGCGAACGATTCGGGGTCGCTGCGGAAAATATACGTGAGCAGCGTCGTCTGGCTGTTGATCATAAACTGTTCCGTCGGCGGGGCGCTCGTGATGAACGCGGAAGCGATCCTTGGCTGGTTTCATGCCGACATGGTTGCTTACAAGAATTGGCTGGGATTCGTGCTCATCGGTGCGGCGCTGAATTCTGTCCTGCAGGTCGCATCTCCGTTTCTCCGATTCGGCGGTCATGAAAAGGTGGAGTCTGCCATCTCGAGCCGGATCCTCATGGCGGGCATGCTTGTCAGCCCCCTGATGGTCTACTTTTTTGGCATTGGCGGGGCGATCGTGTCATCCGTTCTCATGCTGTTCGTCAGAGGTCTCCTGTTTTCCTTGAGGTTGAGATCGCTACACGGGTTCTCGTATTACTGAACACGCCATCCACCAGGGCACTGATCCGAGCGGGTTCAGCAGCTCCAGAACTCGCGGTCCAGGTTGCGGTACTGGATGCCCTGGACGACATGTCCCATCCCGATCTTCTCGCTTCCTTCAAGGTCGGCGATGGTCCTGCTGACCTTGAGGATGCGGTCGTGCGCCCTGGCCGAGAGGTTCAGGCGGTTCATCGCCTCCATCAGCTTCGCTTCGCTTGCCCTGTCGAGCCGGCAGAACTGCCGGATCAGCTTCGAATGCATCTGCGAATTGGTGAAGAGCCCCGGCGAGCCGAGCGCGGCGAACCGCTCCCGCTGCACCTTCCGGGCGGCGATCACCCGGCTCCTCACCTCCTTCGAGCTTTCGGCCGTCGAGGATGAGAAGAGGTCGGCGTTCTCCACCTTCGGCACGTCGATATGGATGTCGATGCGGTCGAGCAGCGGTCCCGAGATCTTCGAGAGGTAGCGCCGGATCTGCTCCGGCGAGGCGGTCGGCCGCCCCTCGCTGTCCCTGAGGGCCCCGGCGGGGCTCGGGTTCATGGCGGCCACGAGCATGAAGCCCGCCGGGTAGCGGGTGGAGAGCGCGGCCCTCGATACGGTGACCTCCCGGTCCTCGAGCGGCTGGCGCAGCACCTCGAGGGCGCTGCGCGAGAACTCCGGCAGCTCGTCGAGGAAGAGCACGCCGTTGTGCGCCAGGCTCACCTCGCCGGGCCGCGCCTGGGCGCCCCCGCCGATCAGCGCGATGTTGCTCGAGGTGTGGTGCGGGCTCCTGAAGGGCCTGGAGATCATGAGGGGGCGGTCGCGCTCCAGCAGGTTCGCCACCGAGTAGATCTTGGTGGTTTCGAGCGACTCCTCGAAGCCGAGCGGCGGGAGGATGCCCGGAATCGCCCTCGCAAGCAGCGTCTTGCCGCTTCCGGGCGGCCCGATCATCAGGATGTTGTGCGCACCGCCTGCGGCGATCTCGAGCGCCTTCTTCGCGGCCTGCTGCCCCTTGATCTCGGCGAAGTCGACGGGATACTCCGGCTCCCCGGAGAAGAGCTCGGCGACATCCACAGCGACAGGCTGCATGCCGGAGGCGCCGTTGATCAGCGCAACCGCCTCGTTGAGGCTCCCGACGCCGTAGACCAGGATATCCGCCCCGGCCGCCGATACCGCCACGGCCGCCTCGGGAGCGTTGACCGTCGGCAGGATGAGGCGTGCGATCCCCTCCCTTGCGGCCATGACGGCCACCGGAAGGGCGCCGTTTATCCTCCTGACCGATCCGTCCAGGGCCAGTTCGCCCATCACGATCGTCCCCTGGAGGCCGCCGTGGAGCTCGGAGAGGGAGCCGAGCAGCCCGATGGCGATGCCGAGGTCGAAGGAGGTCCCCTCCTTGCGCACGTCCGCCGGGGCGAGGTTGACCGTGATCTTCTTCGAGGGGAGTTCGAAGCCGGAGTTGCGGATGGCGGTCAGGATGCGCTCCCGGCTCTCCTTGACGGCGTTGTCGGGCAGGCCGACAACGGTGAAGGCGGGGAGGCCGCCGGAGACGTTGGCCTCGATCTCGACCTTGAGCGCGTCGATGCCGACGAGCGACGCGGCGCAGAGCGTGGTGAGCATGGGGGACAATGATTGGGGGTTATCATTGAGGTACTCATGCTTTCAGGATAAGCAAAAAACGGCGGTTTCCCTTGCGCTGCCGGCCTTTCTCAGCCGGTGGTGCGGAGTCCGCCGGAGATGGCGTTGACCGTCAGCAGCAGCTCGGGGAGCAGGAGCTCCGCCTCGGCCGCCCTGCCGGCCGCCCTGAGCTCCCTCCAGCGCTGGAGCAGGTCGATCTGCAGGCTGTGCAGCATGGTGAGCCCCTTCTCCCGCATCGCGATGAAGCGGGTGACGTTGAAGAGCTTCTCCTCCAGCGGGCCGCCGTAGACGAGCTCGATGAGCCTCCTGGTCCGCAGGTACTCGGCGGTGATCATCCCCAGCAGCTCCTCCCTGATGCCCGCATCCTCGACCAGCATGGCGTAGCGCTCCATGACCCAGGGGTCGACCAGGGCGATGCTGGCTGCGATGTTGCTCACCACGTGGTTGAATGGGGCCCAGGAGAAGTCCCCCTTCACGACCGCCTCGAAGTCGGCGGGGCGCTCCGTACGCAGCGCCTCCAGCGCTGTGCCGGCGCCGTACCATCCTGAAAGCGAGAAGCGTGCCTGGTTCCAGCTGAACACCCAGGGGATCGCCCTGAGGTCCTCAAGGCTCGAGCTGCCGGTCCGCCTCGACGGCCGTGAGCCGATCCGGCTCGACTCGATGATGTCGATAGGGGTGGCCTGCCTGAAGAACCCGATCAGCCCGGGGTTTTCGATCAGCTGGCGGTAAGCCCGGTTGCTGCGTTCGGCAAGGAAGTCCATGCTCTGTTCAATCGGGTGGTGCCGGTGCCCTCCGTGGCGGTGGCTAAGCCTCGCTTCGGCCGTGCCGGCCAGGAAAAGCTCGAGGTTGTAGGCCGCGCTGATGCGGTTGGCGTACTTCTGCGCGATGGTCTCGCCCTGTTCGGTGACCCTCAGGCCGGCGTCCAGCGCCCCGTGGGGCTGTGCCTGGATGAAGCGGTGGGTCGGGCCAGCACCGCGGCTGATGCTGCCGCCCCGCCCATGGAAGAAGAGGATGTCGACACCGTGCCCGCGGCCGGCTTCCATCATGCGCTCCTCGGCGCGGTAGAGGTTCCAGAGGCTCGCGACGATGCCGCCGTCCTTGTTGCTGTCGCTGTAGCCGACCATCACCTGCTGGGTCGCGCGCCTCCTGCCGGCAAGCGCCCGCTGGCACTCGAGGCTCCTCATGGTGACGGGGTGGGCAAGGAACTCACGGAGGATCTCCGGGCTGCTGCGCAGGTCTTCGATCGTCTCGAAGAGCGGTACGACCGGCAGGATGCAGGCATCACCCTCGGCGCACGGCGTCATCAGGCCGACCTCCCTGGCGAAGAGGTAGACCACCAGCAGGTCAGAAACGCTGCGGGTCATGCTGACGATGAGGGCGCCGATCCCTTCGGGGCCGTAGTTGTGGACATGATCGAAGAGCACCCGGTAGCAGGAGAGCACCGCTTCGGCTTCTGCGCCGGCATGCATGTCGGGATGGGTGAAGGGGCGGGGGGAGCGCAGCTCGCGGTTCAGGAATTCAAGCCGCCGGGCTTCGTCCCAGCCGAGGAAGGCCTCGCCGTCGAGCCCGGCAGCGGTCATGAGCTGCGACAGCGCAAGGTCGTGGAAGCTGCTGTTCTGCCGGATATCGAGACGGCCGAGGTGGAAGCCGAAGGTCTGGACAATGCGGTAGACGGGCGCGACGAGTCCGGTCGCGAGGTTGCCTGCACCGATCGCCGTGAGCGAACGAAGCAGCAGGCCGAGGTCTCCGAGCAGCTCGCCATGGTGCCGGTAAGCGCCTGCTTCCACAGGGCGACCCGCTCCGTCTGCCGGCGGGATCGCCGTGACCATGAGGTTGACGAACTGGCGCCACGGCTCCCCCGGGTTCCTGGCGAGTGCCGCCTCGCTGCGGCGGCCGAGGGCTGCGGCCAGCTCCTCCATGCGTTCCGGAACCCCCGCACCGGGCAGCTGGAACCTTTCCGAGAGGCTCAGCCCGGAAGCGAGCCGGAGCAGGTGCTTCCGGACGAGCGTGAGCGCCTGGCGGCGCATCTCCTCCAGCGTCTCCCTGGTGGTTTCGGCCGTGACGAGCGGATGGCCGTCGCGGTCGCCGCCTACCCAGCTGCCGAAGGCGAGGCGGGGGAGTGCGCGAGGGTCTGCCGTAACCGCGGGGTCGAACCCTGCCTCCGCCCAGGCGTACTCGAGCCTGCGGTCGAGCATGGGGAGCACGTCGGGGAATATCGTATGCAGGTAGTGCAGCACATTCCTTCGCTCGGTGCCGACCGACGGCTTCTCGAAAAGGATCTCCCCGGTGCGCCAGAGGCGTTCGAGGATCAGCTTGATCTCCGACCTGATGGCCTCCTGTTCGGCCGGCGTCCACATCCGGTTTTCACGCTTGACCATAAGCAGGTAGAGCTCGCGGTGCTGCTCCAGGACCGTCCTCCGCTTGGCTTCGGTCGGGTGTGCGGTCAGGGCCGGTTCGACCTCGATCCATGGCAGCTCCGCAGCGATCGCCCCTTCGGTGAGGCCGATGGCCTTGAGGTTCCTGAGCGCTGCCCCCCAGAGGCCGGTCAGGTGCTCGACCCCCTCCTTCGACTCCAGGGAACGGCGGTACTGGGCGGCGGAGTTCTCCTCCGCCATGTTCAGGAGCTGGAAGGCGACCGACCATGCCTGGATGGCACGCTCGACGCTTCCCGGGGCGGCTCCCTGTAGATGCCCCCCTTCGAGCAGCAGCATTGCGATCTCGCCGTGGCCGAGGTCGCGGAGCACCTCGATGAAGCAGTCGAGGAGGAAACTGTAGTCGAGCGACGCTTTGTCGAAATCGACCACGCTGGTGGCTGAAGTGATCATAAACAGATGCTGTGCGAGGTTTGGGAGGCTTGATGATCAACATAACCACGACGGCGGAAGTTGCCAAACGACGGCCTCTTCCTGTCCGTTCCCGTACCCCGGCTTTTTGAAGTTTAATTGTTTGCCCCCTTTGTCAATAATGTTTATCTTGAATCATTATTTCTTTCAAGCGCAAGCGGCTAACACCAAATTTCAATTACCAGTCATGGACAACAAGTCAAACGGTAAGCTTATTGCTCTGGCAGTTGGCGGGGCTGCATTAATGGGAGCCATGTTCTTCGGTGTCTCGTTCCTCACCGGCTATTCCGTGCCGGCAAAGAACATCTCGCCGATCATAACTCCGCTCAAGTCCTTCATGGGCTGGTTCATGCTCATCTTCTGCGCCTCCCTGGTCATCATGGGCCTCGGCAAGATGTCCTCGGCGATCAGCGACAAGTGGTTCCTCAGCTTCCCGCTCAGCATCTTCGTGATCGTCATGGTGATGTTCTTCAGCCTTCGCGTCTACTGGGAGCAGGGCCGCACCACTACCGTCGACGGCAAGTACATCCGGTCGGTAGCCGAACTCAACGACTTCCTTGCCAAGCCCGCAGCCGTCAGCGACGTGCCCCCGGCACCGGCCGGCTTCGACTTCGCCGCAGCCAAGACCCTGACCGACAACCGCTGCAACAAGTGCCACACCCTCGACTCCGTCAAGGACCTGCTCAACACCAAGTACAAGAAGACCGGCAAGGTCAACCTGATCGTCAAGCGCATGCAGGGCTTCCCCGGCTCCGGCATCTCGGACGACGATGCCAACACCATCGGTATCTGGATCCACGAGAAGTTCTGAGATCCCGTCAGGAAGAGGAACAGTTTTCAGTAAAGCCCCGGAGCGACCCTCCGGGGTTTTTTATTGGGCTTTTCCGGCCAGGCATCCGTAGGGGCACGGCGTGCCGTGCCGGCCGGGTCCATATCTCCTCTCCCTGAATTTGCCGGTAACGGCAATTATCAGGAGCCTGCTGGTTGAACGTTCGTGAGCGCGAAGGGTTGATGCAGTCACCGGCGGTGACGGTAGGCAGCGGGATGCCGCGAGTGCCGCCCCGGCATGTCGGGACGGCGATGGTCGTGTTGCCAGGCGAAGGGGATGCCGAACCGGCGTTCGGCGCTTCCGGGGGTCAGGCCTCGGCGGTGTAGGAGACGGTGACCGATTCGGTGATGCCGCCCCTGGCGTTCCAGTCGGTCTTCACGGTCATGCTTTTCGGTCGGCAGACGGCGACCAGGTCGTCGATGAGGCGGTTGGTGATGTTCTCGTAGAAGATCCCCGAGTTGCGGAACTCCAGGAAATAGTACTTGAGGGACTTGAGCTCGATGCAGCTCCTGTCCGGCACGTAGGTGATGGTGATGGTGCCGAAGTCGGGCAGTCCGGTCTTCGGGCAGACCGAGGTGAATTCGGGGTTGACGATCTCGATGGTGTAGTCCCTGCCGGGGTAGCTGTTGTCGAAGACTTCGAGGATCTCTCTTTTCATGGCGATATCGCTGGTTTGTCGTTGTTGAGTCCCATCCATTCCTGCCGCAAAATAGAAAACGCCAGGGATTTTCATGAAACGAAACCGTATGCCTGCCCGGAAATCGTCGCTGTTTGTCCAGGGGGTGCTTCAGCATGTCCGCCCGATCTGCTGCGGGTGACGCAACAGGTGGTGAGGGGTGCTGTTTTTGGGTAATACTGAATCGTTTCGTATCGTTCTGAAATGGTGTTGTTTATAATAATAAGCGATTATATATGAAGTATATCTGCCTGTTGTTCGCCTTGCTGTTTTTCAGTACGGGATCAGTTTCTGCCGAGACGCTTCCCCAGGCGGGAATCGGCCAGGCCTCCTATGCGGGGCAGTCGAAGAAAGAGGCCCGGACGGAGGCGATCCGGAACGCCAGGATGAATGCCCTTACCAGGTACGCATCGACCTTCGACGTGGTCAAGGCTACGAATTTCAACAGGATAAAGCCGTTCGTCGAGGTGGATCTCGACCGTTTCTTCATCGACTACGTCATCGTCGACGAAGTCCAGGACAAGGAGCACGAGTTCTTCCGGGTCGAGATCAATGCGCACATCAATGTCAATGCGCTGGAGCAGGAGATGTCGAAGGTGGCCGGTGCAACCCCCGGATCTTCAGCCGAGAAGTCGAACATCACCTTCGTGTTCGTCGCGCGCCAGGCCAAAGAGGTGAAGCAGTTCGACACGCGCCGCACCCTCCAGCGCAAAGTCGAGGTTTCCGACGAGGAGTCGGAGAGCTCTTCGGTGGAGAGCGGGGCGGTGGGCCGTACGGCCTCGAGGGCGGTCGGCGCAAAGGTGACGGTGGGCGGTTCGAGGGTCAACAAGGCGGACGAGATCCTCTGGGATGTGAGCACCGTCAACGAGATCGATACCGCGATGAACAACGTTTTCACGATGTCCGGCTACGAGGTGATCAACGCCGTGGACGTCTACGATGCCTCAGGCGGCAAGCTGGACTCCGAGACCTTCAGGAGCGACTACAAGTCGGGCGACGATATCTCGGCGGAGACGCGGAGGAATGCCATCGCCGGGTGCCGTGAGGCCGACCTCGACTATTTCGCGACGGGTACGCTGGATATCGGCATGAGCGATATCGAACCGGCTACCGGGCTCTCCCGCGTCTACGTCTCCGTCACCGGAAAGGTCCTCAGCCTTCGCATGAAGTTCCCGAAAGTGGTTGCTTCCGTAGGGCCGGTGCAGGTCTCGGGCCTTGGCCCGGATCCGCGGGTCGCGAAGCTCAACGCACTGAAGGCGGCCGGTGAGCAGGCTGCCAGGGAGCTTACCTCACAGCTTCGGATGAAAGGGGTCCAGTGACCCCTTCACAGCGCCGGGACCAGACCCCGGCGCCTATCGCCTTATCCATACAATCAACTTATAGGGGAATCATATGAGGAAGCTTATTGCTGTGCTAGCGGTTTTTGTGGCGGTATCATGCACGGCCGTGCAGGCATTTGCCGAAGGCCCTGAACTGGTTGCGAAGAAAAGGGTTGCTGTCGCCGACTTCACCATCAGGCAGAACAACGTCGTGTTCGGCCAGGAAGCGGCGGAGTTCGCCCGGACGGCCGCGGAGAAGATCATCAACGCGTTCGCGGAGCTGAAGCGCTTCACCATCCTGGACAGGACCGTGGTCATGCAGCTGCAGCGCGAGAAGCAGATCCAGATGCTCGGCTACCAGACCAGGACGGCGCAGACGGATCTCGGGGCGGTCGGGAAAGCGGACATCTACTGTACGGGAGAGGTGCAGAACGTCTCCATCAGCGAGAAGTACGACACCCAGGGGAAGTTCCTGGGCTACGACGGCGAGGTCGAGCTGCAGATCAAGATCTACGACCTCAATTCTGGCACTCTCGTCCTCTCGAAGGACGTGCGCGGCGGAACCGAAGCCGGCGGCGGCTTCCTGAGCATTTTCCGCCTCTACCAGGACACCCCTTCCAAGGCGGTGTTCAAGGCGCTGAACAATGCCGAGCGAGAGATCAAGGAGACCGTCAAGGGGGCGTTCCCGGTTGAGGGGAACATCGTGGAGGTGGTCAGCCGCGAGGATGGCCGCGAGCGCTTCCTGATCACGCTCGGTTCCGACCTTGGGTTCAAGAACGGCGACGAGCTGACGGTGATCGAGGTCTCCCAGGTCAAGGTCAACGGCGTGGCCTACCCGAGGAAGAAGGAGATCGGCCAGATGGAGATCACCCGGGTCGAGCCCGACGGCATCTTCTCCGAGGCCAGGGTCAACGGCGACGGCGGCAAGTCGATCATCATGAAGCACGAGGCCGGCTACAGCATGGTGCTTCGTCCCAAAAAGGATTGACCTTGGTGTACAGGATGATTCGATCAACAGGAAGCAGTGAAATCATGAGCAGGCGTTTTATTGCATTGGGGGCGGCCCTGGCGCTCATGCTTCTGCACGTCGGAAGCGTGTTCGCCGTCGAGCACCGCGAGGTTCGTTCCGAAGGCTCCGGCCCGACGCTGAAGGAGGCCATGTCGAGCGCATTCGCGGACGCCATCGGCCAGGTCAACGGCGTCGCCGTCGACTCCCGGCAGGAGCTCGACAGGGTCGAGGTGAGTTCCGGGAACACCAACAACAGCGAGTTCTACTCCTCCCAGGCTTTCCGCAACTCCGTCAGGAGCGCCACCAAGGGGGTTATTGCCGAGTATGTGCCGCTCAGCCAGCAGAAGGACGCCGCAGGCGCCTGGCATGTCGCCCTGAGCTGCAAGGTGCTGGTCTACAAAAGGGATGCGATCGCCGACCGTAAGCGTATCGCGCTCATTCCGTTGCGCCTCTCGTCGAAGGAGTTCATGGTCGACGGTGCCCCGGTAGACCGCGAGGGGGTCAACCGTATCTTCGGCCAGAGCCTGCTCTCGAGCCTGGTGCAGTCTCGCCGCTTCACGGTCCTTGACCGGGAGTACATCGCCGAAACCCTTGGCGAACGCCAGCTCATCGCCGACGGCAACACCCCGGTCGAACAGATGGTGCGGCTCGGCCAGGACCTTGCCGCCGACTACATCATCGTCGGGACCCTCGAAGACCTTAACCTTTCGACCAGCACGGTCACCATGCAGCTCTCCGGCCATACCCTCTCCTCGCGGAACGGCCGCGTCGAGGTGAGCTACCGCGTCATCGACATCGACACGAAGCAGGTCGTCTACTCCGACTTTGCCCGCATCCAGCTCGGCGAGGAGGAGATCAGGAAAGCCGATCCGTCGATCGGGGCGGGCGGCCTGGAGTCGGCCCTCGGCAGGGTTGCCGCCGACAGGATCGGCAGGCAGATCCTCAATGCCATCTATCCCGTGCTCGTGGTGTCGGCAGGACAGACCGAAGTTACCCTCGGGCAAGGCGGTTCCGGCGTACAGGTCGGGGACCGGTTCGAGGTGTACGAATACGGGGAGGTGCTCGTCGACTCCTACACGAAGGAGTCCATCGGGCGCAAGGAGTCGCTGGTGGCCACGGTCGAGGTGGTCCGGGTGAACCCGAAGCAGTCGATCGCGAGGATCGTCAAGACCGAAAAGGACCTGGCCGCGGCGTTCCAGCCGAAGCGGTTCGTTTGCAGGGAGGTGGTCGTCGACCATAAGGCGGCACTCCAGCAGAAGATGAAAAAAGATGCCGAGGAGCGGAAAAAGGCTTTCGACAAGGACTGGTGATATCGCCCGCTCCCGACGCTCCGTTCCATAACCGGATTCAATAACAAAAAGGGAATCGTCATGCAGAAACCGTGGAGGATTTTGGCACTTGCCGGGATGCTTGTCCCCGGCCTGATACAGGCAGAACCGGCCCCTCCCGCCCCGCAGGGCGCACAGGCCCAGGATGCCGCATCCGCTGTGCCACCGCCGCCGACCCCGGCCATCCAGGAGCCCGCTCCATCACCCGAATCGCCGCGATCAGCTGCTGTCGCCGAAGCGCCGCCGGCAGCCCCACCGGCAGAGGCCCTGCCGCCAGCCCCCGCTGCGGCCCCTGCACCCGGGCCTGAGGACGAGGCGGTGCGCGAAGCGGCGATCACCGCCGAACCCAACGTCTCCGATGACATCGAGGCGTTCCTTGCGTCGAAAGGCTGGACCATGGGGGAGAACACCCGCCCGGACGGCTCCGTCTTCTTCATCAGCACCGGCCAGGGGGTCATCGTGGCTCCGAGGGAGCGGAAGGAGTATCTCAACTCGCGCCTTCTCGCCTTCGAAAAGGCGGTTCTCGATGCCAAGCGGGCGATGATCGAGTATATCGGTTCCCGTGTGGTGAAGGAGGTCGAGAGCAGCTACGCCGAGGGAGGGAACGCATCGCCAACCGACACGGCCGGCACCGAAAAGGCCCGGCAGATGATCCGCAAGGAGATGGACGGTGAGCTCCAGAAGAAAGGCCTCCAGCCGGACTCGCCGGAAGCCGCCACCGAGGTCCGTGCGCTGCTGTCGACCGCCAGGTTCAGATCCGCGACCAGGACCCTGTCGCAGTCCGATATCCTGGGCCTTCAGGTCTTCAAGACCTTCGAGGCCTCACCTGCAGGCCGCCAGGGCCAGGTGGGAGTCATCTGCATCCATAGCGACCGGCTCCAGCAGATGGCCGAATCGATGTGGACCGGGGCGCCCCTGCCCCCGCAGCCTCCGCAGGCGCCCCTCGCCAGCCAGCTGCCATCCGACAGCAAGGTGCTGCTGAGTTCGTACGGTGTCCAGCAGAAGACCGACGAGAACGGCAACCCGGTCCTGGTCGCCTTCGCGCAGGCATTTCCGGTCAGCGCGACCGTCCAGTCGGAGAATGCCGCGTACGACAAGGCGAAGACGAATGCCCTGGGCATGTTGCGCCAGTATGCCGGTGAATCCGCGCATGTCGCCACGGCGAGCAGCCATACCGAGTCGGTGAAGGAGTTCGAGGCCTCGGCCATCGACTATTTCAACGATGCCGCCTACACCCAGCAGGTTCAGACCTACGCCGGCGAGATGAACATCCAGGGCGTGACGGTCATCAGGAAGTGGAGCACAGTGCATCCCCTGACGGGCGGAAAGGTGGTCGGGGTCGTCTGTGCCTGGAGCCCCTCCTCCGCCCGAAGGGCAGGCCAGTTGAAGTCGCGGATTTCTGGGACCGCCGGGCAGCCGCTTCCCTCCGGCAACAACGCCGCCGAGCCAGCAAGGCCCAGGCCGGTCGATTCGTATCGCGGCCAGGGTGCCGAGGCGGATCCGGACTCCTTCTGAGCACGGGCGACGGCATGCATCCCTTGAGGCTGTCCCGAAACCAACATCGGGGCAGCCTTTTGCATTTCGTTGTCCCTGGAGCCTGGCGCTCCCGGCAAACTGCCGACATTTGCCATCCCCTCACGAGTGCCGAGGATTTTCATTACCTTCAAGTTTGACATCCTTCACCAGAAGCCCATCGATCCACTCTTGCCATGATTACCTCCAGACGCCATGTTGATGCGCCAGCCGACCCGGGTGACGCCGCCGTTGCCGCCGAACTCCAGCGCCTGCACGACGGGCTTGCCGCCGAGTACGACCTCCAGGAGGTGCCGTACCGGTTCGGTGAGGCCGATTTCCGCTTCCTCAGCGTCCGTGACAGCTATGCGCTGCTCGACCGGATCGACCCCGAGGAGTTCGTCAAGGATGAGCAGATGCCCTACTGGGCGGAGATCTGGCCAGCCGCCGTGACCCTTTCGCACGTCATCATGGAGGAGCTGGAGCTTGAGGGCAAGTCGGTCATCGAGCTCGGCGCCGGGGTCGGCATGGCGAGCGTCGCCGCCGCGAAGCGGGGCGCAAGGGTGGTCAGCACCGACTACTCGACCGAGGCCTTGCGGTTCGTCGTGTACAACGCACTTGTCAACGGCGTGTCGCTCGATACGGGACGGCTCGACTGGCGGATGGTCAGGGGCGACGAGCGTTTCGACCTCGTCATCGCGGCCGACGTGCTTTACGAACGGGTGAACCTCCTGCCGATCGTGACGGCCATCGAGAGCCTGCTCGCCGACGGCGGCGCGGCCTACATCGCCGACCCGAGGCGGCGCCTTGCGGAGCAGTTCCTGGAGCTGGTGCGCGAGAACGGCTTCGCGGTGACCGAGTCGCAGATGCACGACGCCACCGGCGACCGCAGCGTCGCCGTGACGATCTACAAACTCGAACGTGCAGCAAGATGAACGCATCCAAGTCAGGGGTCGCCGGCAGCAGCTGGAGCTGGCATGCCGGCAAGGGTGAGGTGCTCTGGCAGCTCATGTTCCCGGAAGGGGGGATCGTGGCGGGCCTGAAGCGGAACCCGGCGTCGCGGACCGCTTCGCTCTTCTGCCTGGAGGAGGGGAGCGGCCGCGAGATCTGCGGCTCCTTCGTGCCCATGGTGGCGGAGGGATCGGAGATGCCTGTCGGCGAGGGGTGGATGCTCGGCCTGGAGACGACCCACGGAGGGCTCCTCTTCTGCCACGCGTTCCAGGCGGGAAGCCCGGAGCACCAGGGGCTTTGGGCGGTCGACCTCCCGGCGCGCCGCGTAGCCTGGGGGCGCCCCGAGGCGGTCTTTGCCGCCAACCTCGGCGATGCGCTGCTCGTCTACAGGAACCGGATGTTCGCCGGTTTTCCTGAACGGGAGTACTGGCTGATCGACCCCCGGAACGGGGAGGTGCTCGAGTCCCTCGGCACCGGCCACGAGCGCCCGAACCTCCTCAGGATGTCGGATCCCGGCGAGGAGTCCCGGCAGGGGATCGCCCTGCCCGAAGCGCGCATGGCACTGGACGGCCCCATCGAGGCCATCGAGTCCGGAATCGCGACCGTCGAGGGGCGGCATGCCCCGTCGATGCTGCCCGGGGCCTGGCGCTCGACCGTGACCGCCCGCGTCGGCGGGCTGACGGTGCATGATGGGGTCATGGCCTCGGCCTCCCCGGCGCCGCTCTTCAACAACTTCCTGGTCAGGGGCCAGAAGCTCTACTACTTCAGGGAGAACGAGGAACTCGTCGCGGTCACGCTCGCATGAAGGAGCGGCCGCATACATTCTCCCGAAGCCGGCCCGGCGGCATGCCGCACTCCTGCATAGGCGGGTTCCTTTCGTTCCTGGAAACCTCCTCGAACGCCTCCCCGAAGACCCTGACCGCATACCGGACGGACCTCACCCAGTACTTCGACTTCCTCCGGGAGCACTGGGGGCTAGGGGAGGGCGATCCGCTCGACCCGGGCAGGGCCACGCCGACAGACGTCCGCCTCTTCATGGGCAGCCTGCTCGACCGGGGCATCAAGCCCCGCTCCATCGCCCGGAAGCTCGCCTCGGTCAAGAGCTGCTACCGTTACCTCCTCGAGAGCGGCGCCATCGAGCAGTCGGCGCTCTCGCTGGTCATGACTCCACGGCTCGACAGGAAAGTCCCGGAGTTCCTCAGCGAGGGGGAGGCCGCCAGCCTGTTCGGGCATCTTCCCGATCCTGCTGCCCGGTCCGGCGAGGAGGGTGCCGATGCAGGATTCGAAGCCGCGAGGGATATCGCCATCCTCGAACTGCTCTACGGCTGCGGCCTTCGCCTGTCGGAGGTGATCGGCCTCGAGAACGCCGGCGTCGACCTGCACAACGGCTTCCTGAAGGTCACCGGAAAGGGGCGCAAACAGCGGATCGTCCCCCTCGGGAAACCGGCCTCGGAGGCGCTCAGAAATTATTTTGAAGTCAGGCGAAACTTCTTTAGAATATCTTTAGGGAGAGTCGAAGAATCGCCCCGAGTGTTCGTTACCAGGAGAGGAAGGCAGCTCTATCCAATGCTTGTCCAGAGAATGACAAAACGATATCTCTCATCGGTTACCGAGTCGGGAAGGAAGAACCCCCATATGCTCCGGCACAGTTTCGCTACCCACCTGCTGAACGCCGGCGCAGACCTCAAGAGCGTCAGCGAGATGCTCGGCCACAGCAGCCTGACCACCACGGAACTTTACACCCATGTGACCTTCAGCAGGCTCAGGGAGGTGTACCTGAAATCACACCCGAGAGCCTGACCCACGGTGCCCCCGACGATTTGCCGTTCGAGGGTTTGCCACCGTTATGTTCTTTCCCAGTATTCACTTATTTTCAATGGAGGTAGGTATGACGAATTCCTTCACGAACGATGCGGTCTCCGTCAAGGTCACCCTTCGGCATTCGAACAACCACAACAGCATCGAAGGCTATGCCCAGGATGCGGCTTCCGGACTTGCAAGGTTCTATTCCGGTCCGATGAATTGTCATGTCATCCTCGACCACCAGAAGAACGACCACGAAAACAACAAGATCGCCGAAATCACGCTCCATGTCCCGCAGCACGACTTCGTCGCCAGGGAGGCGGGCCAGAGCTACGAACAGGCCATCGACAGCTGCGTCGAGTCGCTCTCCCGGCAGCTGAAGAAGTTCAAGGAAAAGCAGCGAAACATCTGACAAGAGCATAGCCGCTTATCAGAACAGGGCCAGCTTGCTGGCCCTGTTCTGGTGTAGGCGGTGAACCAAGAAGATCTCCCGAGCATGAATTTCGATCAGAAGGGGTTGAAGAAGCGATCGATCACGGTCGCCTATTTTTTTGAGCACATCGGTGCGAAGCACGACCTGAAGCTCCGTCGCCTGAACAGCGTCGATGAACAGAGCCGGCGCATCTTCGAGCGGGACCTCCACCGCCCCGGCCTGGCCATCGCCGGCTTCACCAACCTGTTCACCTACAAGCGGGTGCAGGTCCTCGGCAACACCGAGACCCGCTTCCTGAACCATCTCGGCCCGGATGTCCGTCGGCAGGCCTTCGCCAACTTCGTGAAGTTCAGGATGCCCTGCATCATCCTGACCGGCAACAACAAGCTCGACCAGGAGCTGCTCGACCTGGCGACCGAGGCGGGGATCCCGGTCTTCACCACCCGCCAGTCCTCGACCAAGGCGATCTACTTCGTCACCGACTTCCTCGACGAGCAGTTTTCGATGTACCAGCAGTACCACGGCTCCATGGTCGACGTGTACGGCGTCGGGGTGCTGATTACCGGCAAGAGCGGCCTCGGCAAGTCCGAGATCGCGCTCGACCTGGTCGAACGCGGCCACGGGCTGGTCGCCGACGACGTGGTGGTGCTGAAGCGGAAGGGGGAGACCTCCACGATCGTCGCCTCGAGGAACAACATCATCGACCACTTCATGGAGATCCGTGGCCTTGGTGTCGTCGATGTGAAGGCGACCTTCGGCATCCGGGCGATCCGCGACCGCAAGGTGGTGCAGGTGGTGGTCGAACTGCTCGAGTGGAGCAAGGAGGTCGAGTACGAACGCCTCGGCCTCGATACGAAGAGCGTCAAGGTGCTCGGGGTCGACCTGCCGCTGGTGCAGCTGCCGATCTTTCCCGGCAAGAACATCACGGTGATCATCGAGGTGGTCGCCCTGAACTTCCTGCTCAAGCGCTACTCCAACTACGTCGCCGCAGAGGCGCTGACCGAGAGGATCCGTACCGTTATCAACAAGGAGCGCTCGGCGCCGCCGGGCCCATCAACACCGATCTACCATGACGACGATATCGAATAGGGGGCGTTTTTCCCGCGGCCTCACGATCCTGCTTGCCGCATCCTCCATGCTCACGGCATGCTCGAAGCCCAAGGGTGGGCAGGCGCTCTCCGCCCCGGCGAAGGACACCACCCTGGTGGTCGCCATGCTCGGGGATGCCGACTACCTCAATCCCGTGATCGGTTCGTCGGTCACCTCCGCGAACATCTCCGGGCTCATCTACCCCTCGCTGCTCCAGAGCGAGTTCGACACCGCGACCGGCCTGCTCAACTACCTCGCGCTCGAAAAGAGCCTGCGGCCGGTGAAGGCGCAGGAGGGGGCCCGCTCGCCGAAAGGTGCCCTGGCCCGGACCTGGAGCATGTCCCCCGACCACAAGTCCATCACCTACATCCTCAGGAGCGACGCCCGCTGGGAGGACGGCAAACCGGTCGTCGCGGGCGATTTCAAGTTCGCCTACCGGATGTATGGCAACCCGGCGATCGCCAGCCCCCGCCAGCAGTACCTCGCCGAGCTTGTCGGCGCCGACAGGGGTGCGGTGGATTTCGACCGGGCCATCGAGACCCCGAACGACACGACGCTGGTATTCCGCTTCTACAAGCCGGTGCCCGAGCACCTCGCACTCTTCCACACCTCGCTCACCCCGCTCCCGGAACATGTCTGGAAGGGGGTCAAACCGCAGGAGTTCCGCGAATCGAAACTCAACCTGCAGCCGGTCGGATCCGGCCCCTACAGGCTTGCCTCATGGAGCAAGCAGCAGGAGGTGACCCTCTCGTCGAACCCCTCGTGCGTCCTGCCGAAGCCGGGCAACATCAGGAAGCTCATGTTCCGCGTCGTGCCCGACTACACGGTCAGGCTCACCCAGCTCCAGACCGGGGCGGTGGATGTGGTCGAGAACGTCAAGCCCGAGGATTTCGGCTCGGTCAGCAAGGCAAATCCCGGCGTCGAGCTGAAGACCGTGGGGCTCAGGGTCTTCGACTACGTCGGCTGGTCGAACATCGACCACGACTGGTACCACAAGAGCGGCAAGCTCCGGCCGCACCCGCTCTTCGGCTCGCCGGCGGTACGCGTGGCGCTGACCCACGCGATCGACCGCGAGGCGATCATCGACGGCTACCTCGGCAGCTACGGCACGCTCTGCAACACCGATATCTCCCCGTCGCTCAAGTGGGCCTACGACGACACGATCAGGCCACACGCCTTTGACCCGGCCCTGGCCGCCAGGATGCTCGAGCAGGAGGGGTGGCTCCCCGGCCCGGACGGCATCCGCCAGAAGAACGGCCGCAGGTTCAGCTTCAAGCTCTACACCAACGCCGGCAACGACCGCCGCAACTACGCCTGCGTGGTGATCCAGCAGAACCTGCGGGAGATCGGCATCGAGTGCAAGATCGAGATGCAGGAGTCCAACGTCTTCTTCGAGAACCTGCAGTCACGCAACCTCGACGCCTGGATGGCCGGCTGGTCGATCGGGCTCGAGATCGATCCGCTCGACGTCTGGGGCTCCGACCTCGACAAGAGCCGTTTCAACTTCACCGGCTACCGCAACCCGAGGATCGAGCAGCTCAGTGAACTCGCCAAGTCGAAGATGCGCATCGAGGACGCCCGCCCCTACTGGGTAGAGTACCAGCAGATCCTGCATCGCGACCAGCCGGTCACCTTCCTTTACTGGATCAGGGAGACCCACGGCTTCAACCGGCGCATCCAGGGGGCGGTGCTCAACATCTCCGGAACCTTCTACAACATCGACGACTGGACCCTCAAGCCGTCGGCAAACGCCGCTCCGTAAGACCCTATGGCCTCGTATATCCTGAAGCGCCTGCTGATCGCCGTACCCCTGGTGTTCGGGGTGCTGACCCTGACTTTTTTCATCATCAGGCTCGCCCCCGGCGACCCTGCGGCGTTCTTCATCCAGCCGGGCATCAGCCCGGACGTCGCCGATCAGATCCGCCAGCAATACGGCCTGAACGATCCGCTGCCGGTGCAGTACCTCAAGTGGCTCGGCAACGTGATGCACGGCGATTTCGGCCGCAGCTTCAGCCGCGCCCAGCAGCCGGTGTTCGACGTGATCGCCGAGGCGCTGCCGGTGACCATGACCATCGCCGTGCTGACCCTTATCGCCAATTTCCTCTTCGGCATCGCCATCGGGGTTGTTTCGGCGGTCAGGCAGAACAGCTTCCTCGACCGCTTCCTTACCGTCACGGCGCTCTTCTTCTACTCGATGCCCGAGTTCTGGTTCGCCCTGATGATGATCATCCTCTTCGCCCTCAAGCTGCCGCTCTTCCCGGTCTCCGGCCT
This sequence comes from Chlorobi bacterium Chlorobi_1, assembly GCA_900299075.1. Classification (GTDB taxonomy): domain Bacteria; phylum Bacteroidota; class Chlorobiia; order Chlorobiales; family Chlorobiaceae; genus Chlorobaculum. The sequence continues at coordinate 12,571 of OMIK01000035.1, read as the reverse complement.
GAACGAGGTGGGCGCCGAGGGGTACGGGCCTTTCGGCTTCCTGCTCGACCGGATCTGGCACCTGGCCCTTCCGGTCACGGTCCTGAGCATCAACGGCGCGGCCGGCATCGCCAGGTACGTCAGGGGGAGCATGCTCGAGGTGATCCGGCAGGACTACATCCGCACGGCGCGTGCCAAGGGCCTCTCCGAGCGGGTGGTCATCCTGAAGCACGCCCTGCGCAACGCGATGCTGCCGGTGGTGACGCTCATGGGGAGCTCGCTGCCTTTCATCTTCAGCGGCGCCCTTTTCATCGAGGTGATCTTCGCCTTCCCCGGCATGGGACGCGTGACCGTCGAGGCGATCTTTGCCCGCGACTATCCGCTGATCATCGCCAACACCTTCGTCTCCGGCTCCCTGATCGTGCTTGGCAACCTGCTTGCCGACGTGCTCTATGCCGTGGTCGACCCGAGGATCAAGCTGTGACGAATTTAAACGAACATATCCCGGCCATGTGTTATCTATGAGAGCGCCCTCCCCATCCCAATGCCGATCGAAAATGAAAACGCAATCGAAATCCGATAGCGATCCCGGTTTCGATGGAAGAAGAGGACGGGAGAAAACCGATAAACCCTGTTGTGTGTGAGGATTGAACTGTTGAATACCGCCGCCGACCCGACCGAGGTCCGGTTCGAGGAGCAGATACGGCCGCAGAGCATGACCGATTTCGCCGGCCAGAAGAAGCTCACCGACAACCTGAAGGTCTTCATCAAGGCGGCCCGGAAGCGCGGCGACGCGCTCGACCACGTGCTGCTCTCGGGCCCGCCCGGACTCGGCAAGACCACGCTGGCGCACATCATCGCGGCCGAGATGGGCGGAGGCATCAAGATCACCTCAGGCCCGCTGATCGACAAGGCCGGCAACCTCGCCGGGCTCCTGACGAGCCTGAAGCGGGGGGATATCCTCTTCATCGACGAGATCCACCGCCTCGCCCCGGCGGTCGAGGAGTACCTCTACTCGGCCATGGAGGATTTCCGGATCGACATCCTGCTCGACAGCGGCCCGGCCTCCCGAGCCGTGCAGCTCAAGCTCGAGCCCTTCACCCTGGTCGGCGCCACCACCCGCGCCGGACTGCTCACTTCGCCGCTCCGTGCCCGGTTTGGCATCAACAGCCGCCTCGATTACTACTCCCCGGAGCTGCTCCAGAAGATCATCGTCAGGGCTGCGGCGATCCTGAACATCGGCATCGACGAGGAGGCGGCCATGGAGATCGCCGGCCGTTCACGCGGCACTCCGCGAATCGCCAACCGCCTGCTCCGCAGGGCCCGTGATTTCGCACAGGTCGCCAACGAGGCGTCGATCTCGCTTGAAACCGCACGGCTGACCCTCGAGTCGCTCGAGATCGATGAGGAGGGCCTTGACGACATGGACAAGAAGATCCTGCACGCCATCGTCTACAAGTTCGGCGGCGGGCCGGTCGGGGTCGCATCCCTGGCGGTCTCGGTCAGCGAGGAGCCGGACACCATCGAGGAGGTGTACGAGCCCTACCTGATCCAGATGGGCTACCTCGCCAGGACCCCCCGCGGCCGCGTGGCGACCCGGCTCGCCATGGCCAGGTTCGGCCATCCGGATCAGCGTCAGGGCAATGGCCCGTTGTTCGACGAGGCGGGTGGCCATGCGTTCTGACGCCCTTGCGCAGCTGCTTCGCAGGCAAGTCCCACTCCTGCTGCTCCTCTCGCTGTTTCCCGGAATCTCCGGCGCCATCGGAGCGCCGGTCCCTTCCCCGAAACCAGGCCAGTCCGGTTCCGATGCCGGCTTCCGTGACTTCGCCCGAGGCTCCTTCATGGCAGCCAGGGGGGACTACTGGGGGGCAATCGAGACCTTCAGGACGATCGCGCCACCTGCACCCGCAGAAGCGGCTGCGGTCGAGTACGCCATCTCCAGGGCCTTCGTGGCCCTCTCCGTCGCCGATTCAGCCAGGGTGCACGGGGATGCGGCCGTCCGGCTGGATCCCGGCAACAGCCACTATGCGCGGCACCTTGCCCGCCTGTCCCACGACACCGGGGATTACGCCCGGGCAGCGGAACTCTACGGAAAGGCAGCTGCCCTTGCGCCGGACCGTTCCGGGATCCTCTATGCCCAGGCGCTCGAGTATGTTGCCGCAGGGACCCCTACGGAGGCCCTGGAGGTGTTCTCAAGGCTCCTGGCGCAGAACCCCCTCGATGAGAAGGCGCTCTCCCAGGTACTCTGGCTGCAGATCGCCCTCAAACGCTACCCTGAAGCGATCGATACCGTCGGGCGCCTTGCCGCGGTCGCGGGGCGCAGCCAGAAGCTCAGCCTGACGCTCGGCCAGCTCTACGACCTGAACGGAAGGGGCGATCTGGCCATCGAGGCCTTCAGGGGGATCATCGCCGAGGAGCGGGATGCCGTGCCGGCATGGGTAGCCCTGTTCGACCAGCGGATCAGGATGGGCAACCGCGACGAGCTGCTCCGGGAGTTCCGAGAATTCGAAGCCGTAGCGCCAGGAGGCGCGACCTCCTCCATCGAGGTGGCGAGGATTTTCGCCTCCCGCGCCGAGAAGGACTCGCTCTTCGCCGCCCCGGCGGCCATGATGCTCGACGAACTCGCCTCCCGCCACGGTGGCGACGCGGGGGTGCACCTCCTGCGGGGAGCCTTCGAAATGTCGCAGCGCCGGGCCGGAGCGGCTGAGGCGAGCTTCGCCAGGGCCGTGGCGATCGCTCCCGGCGAGGTCTCCGCATGGGAAAACCTGGTCATGGCGCTGCTTGAGCTCAAGCAGCGGGCCAAGGTATTCCGGACGATCGACAGGGCGAAGCGTGCCCTGCCCGGCCAGCGCCTCCGTGTCACGGTGCTCGAGGGGTATTCCCTGCTGCACACCGGTTCGCCGGCAAAGGCCGCCAGCGTGCTCGAAACGGTCGCCCTGCGCAGGAAGGGGAGCATGGATGATGCGCTGCTGGTCCAGGCGAACACCTCGCTGGCCATGGCATGTGACCAGCTGGGACGGCGTCGCCAGAGCGCAAGGGCGTATGCACGGGTGCTCGAACTGGACGCGCACAACGCGCTCGCCATGAACAACCTCGCCTTCCTCTACGCAGAACAGGGGATCATGCTCCAGCAGGCCCTGAGGTACGCCCTGAACGCGGTGCTGCTCGAGCCGGACAACGGTGTCTTCCTCGATACCCTCGGCTGGGTGCACTACCGCCTCGGGAGCTACGACGATGCTCGAGACATGCTCGAAAAGGCCGTCGCCACGGGTATCGGGGAGGAGGAGATCTTCATGCACCTCGGAAAAACCTACCAGAAGCTCGGTCAGGCGGACAAGGCCGCCGAGATGTTCGAAAAGGCAAGGTCGGTCAAAGGGAAATAAAGCTACGAAGCGAAATCCCGCTATCTTCTCCCCATAGGTCCCATAGGCCCTATGCTTTCCACTCTTCCCTGCCACCCAAACGAAAAAAGCGGCCTTGCAGCCGCTTTTTTCGTTGAAGCTATCCTTCAGCTAGCTCACTTCTCGCCGCCGAACTTGCGGGCAGCCAGGTATTCGTAGTGGGCGTAGCGTGCGTCGACCTCGTTCTGGATCTCGACGAAATACTGCTTCGCCGCCTCCGGGTCGATCTTCTTCAGCATCCGGAAGCGGTTCTCCATGTTGAGGAACTGCTCGACCGGGATTTTCGGCTTCTTCGAGTCGAGGATGAGCGGGTTGAGCCCCTCCTTGAGCCTGTCCGGGTTGTAGCGGTAGAGCAGCCAGTGGCCAGACTCGACGGCGGCCTTCTGGTGGTCGAAGCCGTGGGCCATGTCGATGCCGTGGGCGATGCAGTGCGAGTAGGCGATGATGACCGACGGGCCGTCGTAGGCCTCTGCCTCGAGGAACGCCTTCAGCGTCTGCTCGTCACGGGCGCCCATGGCCACGCTCGCCACGTAGGCGTTGCCGTAGCTCATGGAGATCAGGCCGAGGTCTTTCTTGACCGAGGGGCGTCCGCCGGCCGCGAACTTGGCGACCGCTGCCTTCGGGGTTGCCTTGGATGCCTGGCCGCCGGTGTTGGAGTACACCTCGGTGTCGAGCACCAGCAGGTTGACGTTCTTGCCCGAAGCGGTGACGTGGTCCAGGCCGCTGTAGCCGATATCGTAGGCCCAGCCGTCGCCACCAACCGCCCAGACGCTCTTCTTGACGAGCATGTCGGCCACGGCAAGCAGGTTTTTCGCGTCGGAGCTGTTCATGGCCATCAGTTTCTGCTTCATGATGCCCACGCGCGCACGCTGCTCGAAGATCTCGGGCTCGCTCTCCTGCGTTGCCTCGAGGATCTCTGCGGCAAGGGTGCCGCCGATCTCTGCGGAGACTTTCCTGACCAGCTCCTTGGCGAACTGCTCCTGCTTGTTGATCGAGATCCTGAACCCGAGCGCGAACTCGGCGGTATCCTCGAAGAGCGAGTTCGACCACGTCGGCCCGAGGCCCTGGTCGTTGGTGCAGTACGGGGTGGTCGGCAGGTTGCCGCCGTAGATCGACGAGCAGCCGGTGGCGTTGCCGATCACGAGGCGGTCGCCGAACAGCTGGGTCATCAGCTTGACGTACGGGGTCTCGCCGCAGCCGGCACAGGCGCCGGAGAACTCGAAGAGCGGCTGCTGCAGCTGCTGCTCCTTGATCACCTTGACGTTGATCTTGTTGCGGTCGAACTCCGGGATATCGAGGAACCAGTTCCAGCAGTCGCGCTCGCTGTCGCGCAGCGGAGCCTGCAGGTGCATGTTCAGCGCCTTGCGCTCGGGGTTCGCCTTGTCCCTGGCCGGGCAGACGTTGACGCAGATGACGCAGCCGGTGCAATCCTCGGGGGCGACCTGGATGGTATACTTCATGCCGTTCCAGCTCTGGCCCTTGGCATCGACGCTCTTGAAGGTGGCCGGGGCCCCTTCGAGCTCTGCCGGATCGTAGACCTTGGCCCTGATCGCGGCATGCGGGCAGGTGTAGGAGCACTTGCCGCACTGGATGCAGAGGTCGGGCTCCCAGACCGGGATATCGAGCGCGAGGTTGCGCTTCTCGAACTTCGAGGTGCCCATCGGATAGGTGCCGTCTGCCGGCAGGGCGCTGACCGGGAGGGAGTCGCCCTCGCCGGCAATCATCTTGGCGAGCACGTCGCAGACGAAGGCCGGGGCCTCGCCGGCGATGGCCGGGCGCATCTCCTTCGAGCTGTCGGCGGTTGCGCCGATCTTCACTTCGTGCAGGTTGGCGAGGGTGCTTTCGACGGCCTCGATGTTCTTGCGGACCACCTCGTCACCCTTGTTGCCGTAGGTCTTGCGGATGGCGTCCTTGATATTCTCGATCGCCTCCTCACGCGGCAGCACGCCGGAGATGGCGAAGAAGCAGGCCTGCATGATGGTGTTGATGCGCTGGCCCATGCCGCTCTCCTGGGCAACCTTGTAGGCGTCGATCGTGTAGAGCTTTGCCTGCTTGTCGATCAGGTGCTGCTGGACAAGGCGCGGAAGCCTCTCCCACACCTCGGCTGCGCTGAAGGTCGAGTTGATCAGCAGGGTGCCGCCCTGCTTCAGGTTCCTGGCGACGTCGATCGCCTCGAGGAAGACCCAGTGGTGGCATCCCACGAACTGCGCCTCGGTGATCAGGTAGGTCGACTTGATCGGTTCCGGACCGAAGCGGAGGTGCGAGGTGGTGATGGAGCCGGCCTTCTTGGAGTCGTAGACGAAGAAGCCCTGGGCGTAGTTGTCGGTGTTCTCGCCGATGATCTTGATCGAGTTCTTGTTGGCGCCGACCGTACCGTCAGAGCCGAGGCCGTAGAAGAGGGCGCGGAAGACCGAATCGGGCTCGATCGCGAAGCTCTCGTCGTAGCTGAGGCTGGTGCCGGTCACGTCGTCATCGATGCCGACGGTGAAGTGGTTCTTCGGCTCGGCTTCGGCAAGGTTGTCGAAGATCGCCTTGACCATCGACGGGGTGAACTCCTTGGAGGAGAGGCCGTAGCGGCCGCCGACCACCTTCGGGATCATGGTGCAGGCCCCGCCCGGGTAGCACTCGGCAAGGGCGTTGACGACGTCGAGGTAGAGCGGCTCGCCGGCTGCGCCCGGCTCCTTGACGCGGTCGAGGACGGCGATCGACTTCACGCTCGCCGGCAGGGAGGCGACGAACGCCTTCACGTCGAACGGGCGGAACAGGCGGACCTTCACCAGGCCGAGCTTGTGGCCCTGGCGGTTCAGGTACTCGACGGTCTCGAGGGCGGTCTCGGCGCCGGAACCCATCATGATGATGATGCGGTCGGCGTCAGGCGCGCCGTAGTACTGGTAGAGCTTGTAAGAGCGCCCGGTCATCTCGGCGAACTTGTCCATCGCCTTCTGGGTGATCTCGGGGCAGGCATTGTAGTACTTGTTGACGGTCTCGCGGCCCTGGAAGTAGACGTCCGGGTTCTGCGAGGTGCCGCGGAGGATCGGCGCGTCGGGCGACATGCGGCGCATGCGGTGCGCGATGACCAGGTCGTCGTCGATCATGGAGCGGATCTGGTCCTCGGAGAGCACCTCGATCTTGGAGATCTCGTGCGAGGTCCTGAAACCGTCGAAGAAGTGGAGGAACGGAACCCTGGATTCGAGGGTCGCGGCCTGGGTGATGAGGGCCATGTCCATGACCTCCTGCACCGAGCAGGATGCGAGCAGGGCGAAGCCGGTGCCGCGGACCGACATGACGTCGCCGTGGTCGCAGAAGATGGAGAGCGCCTGCGCGGCCAGCGAACGGGCCGAAACGTGGATGACGCAGGGGGTGAGCTCGCCGGCGATCTTGTACATGTTCGGGATCATCAGCAGCAGGCCCTGGGCGGCGGTGAAGGTCGTGGTCATCGCGCCGGTCTGCAATGCGCCGTGCACGGCGGCGGCAGCGCCGGCCTCGCTCTGCATCTCGTCGACGAGCGGCACGGAGCCCCAGATATTTTTCCTGTCCACGGCAGACCAGGCGTCGGAGTACTCGCCCATGGGTGATGCCGGGGTGATCGGGTATATGGAAATTACCTCGTTGGTACGATAGGCGACATGGGCAAGGGCTTCGTTACCCTCCATTGTCTTGAATGTCCGGGTCATAAGATCAATAACGGATTATGATTTGATGGGACGTACGCGTTCCTCGACCTATAAACTACGGAGGAACCGGAAGTGTTCCGATCGCAGGTAAGAAAGCTTCGAGTGTGCTTTTTAAGATAGGAAAAAAACTGATATACTCTGTTCAATTCGGTAGACTTTTTGCTGGCGCCGAGGCCGGCCCGATTTTGTTCGAACCACGCATACCCGGAGGCTTTTTTGGAGAGTACAGGCAAGGCCGGCGCACCGGCCCCGAAACACCCGGAACAGATCGTCTACGGCAGGAACGCCGTGGTCGAGCTGCTGCAGCAGAAACCGGAGAGCGTCGAGAAGATCTACCTGCAGTTCAACACCGCCCATCCGAAGCTCAAGGAGATCCTCATCACCGCCAGGCGGCTGAAGATCCCCACCGGCAAGGCCCGGATGGAGAAGCTTACCGAGCTTGCCGGCACCGCGAAGAACCAGGGGGTCTGCGCCCTCATCACCAGCGTCACCTACTACTCCCTCGAAGAGGTGCTCGCTTCGCCGAGGAACAGCGCTCCGCTGCTCGTGATCCTGCAGGGGCTCGAGGACCCGCACAACGTCGGGGCGATCATCAGGACCGCCGAGGCGGTGGCCGCCGACGCGGTCATCCTCATCGAGGGGAAGGGCTGCCCGGTCAACGCCACCGTCCACAAGGCCTCCGCCGGTGCGCTGTCGCACATGCGGGTCTGCAAGGTCCGGAGCCTGGTCAAGTGCCTCGACTTCCTGCACGAGCAGGGGTATCAGGTGGCCGCGGCCGACATGGATGCCGAGAAGAACCATACCGATATCGACTGGCGGAAGCCGACCGCCCTGGTCATGGGCGCGGAAGGGAGCGGCATCGGCTCCGAGGCGCTCAAGCGCTGCGACTCGGTCGTGCGCATCCCGATGGCCGGCTGCGTCGAGTCGCTCAACGTCAGCGTCGCCACCGGGGTGCTCCTCTATGAGGCGATGCGCCAGCGCCTTGGTTGAAGGGGAGGAGGGGGACTCAAGGGACTGCAGGGATGCCGAGGGTGAAGATGAAGAGGATGCTGCGCAGGAGGGTTTACCTTTTTGTCCCTGTTGCCACTCGACTCCCTGCGGCCCCTTTCTCTTTCCCCGCTCCTGAAAAATTGTTACCTTCCTCAACTATCCCGTTACCTGATAACCGTTAACCCGTATCGCCATGAACTTCCCTGACAATCTGCGTTACACCAAGGACCACGAGTGGATCCAGCTCCTCGAGGATGGCGTCACCGCCCTGGTCGGCATTACCGATTTTGCCCAGTCCGAGCTCGGCGACATCGTGTTCGTCGAAACCAAGCCAGTCGGCACGAAGGTCGGCGAGCACCAGGTTTTCGGCACCGTCGAGGCGGTCAAGACCGTTGCGGACCTCTATGCCCCGGTTGCCGGCGAGATCGTTGCCGTCAATGAGGCGCTCGATGCGGCCGAGGTGGTCAACAGCAGCCCCTACGCTGACGGCTGGATCGTGAAGATGAAGGTCGACAGCCCGGAGGCCGTCGCCGCGCTGCTTTCCGGCGCCGATTACCGCGCGCTCATCGGCGAGTGACAGCTTCAGCAACCGCATACCGTTCCATACCACATGCCTTTCATCGTCAATACTGATGCCGACAGGGCGGAGATGCTCCGGCAGATCGGCGCCGCAAGCTTCGAGGAGCTTGTCGTCGACATCCCCGAAGAGATCCGCCTGAAGCGGGCGCTCGACCTCTTCCCGGCCATGGGCGAGCCTGAGGTGCGCCGCCTGCTCGAACAGCTGGCATCTGCCAACGCAAGCACCGCCGACCACGTCAGCTTCCTCGGCGGCGGAGCCTACGATCACTTCATCCCGGCGGCGGTCAAGGCGATCTCGTCGCGCAGCGAGTTCTACACCGCCTACACCCCCTACCAGGCCGAGGTGTCGCAGGGCACCCTGCAGGCGATCTACGAATACCAGAGCATGGTCTGCCGCCTCTACGGCATGGATGTCGCCAACGCTTCGATGTACGACGGCGCGACGGCGCTCGCCGAAGCGGCGCTGATGGCCGTGAACATCACGGGGCGCAACGGCGTCGTGGTGGCCGGTAAGCTGAACCCCTACGGCTACCAGGTGCTCGAGACCTACCTCGAGGCCTCCTGCGAGCGGCCGCTGGCGCAGAACAGCATCGTCGACGGCATCGGCAGCGTCGAATCGCTCAAGGCGCTCGTCACGAGCGAAACCGCCGCAGTCATCGTCCAGCAGCCGAACTTCTACGGCCGCCTCGAAGAGGTTGAGGAGATCGGCAGGATCGCCCGCGAGCATGGCGCGCTCTTCATCGTCTCCGCAGACCCGATTTCGCTCGGCATGCTCGAGGCCCCCGGAAACTACGGTGCGGATATCGCGGTGGGCGAGGGGCAGGTGCTGGGCAACGCCCAGAGCTTCGGCGGGCCCTACCTCGGCATTTTCACGGTCAAGCAGCAGCATGTGCGCAAGCTCCCCGGCCGCCTCGTCGGCATGACCAAGGACAGGGAGGGCAAAGACGGATTCATCCTGACGCTGCAGACCCGCGAGCAGCATATCCGCCGTGAGAAGGCGACTTCGAACATCTGTTCGAACCAGGCGCTCTGCGCGCTGCAGGCGGTGGTCTGGATGTCGCTGCTCGGAAAGGAGGGGGTCCGCGAGGTCGCCCTGCGCTCGGCATCGAAGGCGCACTACCTTGCCGAAAAGATCGCGGCGATCCCGGGTTTCTCGCTGAAGTTCGAGGGCCCCTTCTTCCGCGAATTCGTTGTCGAGGCGCCGATGGCCCCTGCGGCCCTCATCGAAGCCATGCTTGGGAAAAAGGTGTTCGCCGGCATCGACCTCACGCCCTTCGGCGAGAGCGGCCTGCTTGTCGCGGTCACCGAGAAGCGCACCCGCGAGGAGCTCGACCGGTTCGTCCAGGCGCTTGCCGCCCTCGGCTGAAACCTCCCCTTCGACCAGAACCAGAAAAGGCCGCCCGTTGAGGCGGCCTTTCTATTTGGAAAACGGGCCCATACCTCCTGCAGGGCCCACGTTATTCCTTATACCAACCCGAGCTTCTGGAGCTCCTGGCGGAGGAGCGCCTTGTTCGCCTCGGACATCGGCACGAGCGGCAGGCGGTAGGTCTCCTCGATCATGCCCATCTGCGACAGGGCGTACTTGACCGGGACCGGGTTGCTCTCGATGAAGTTGAGCTTCAGCAGCCTGCGGTAGGTGCGGTTGATCTCGCGGGCCTCATCGAGGTTGCCGGCCCTCATGGCTTCGACGAGCCCCTTGATCGCCGTCGGCACCTGGTTGGCCGCAACGGAGATCACCCCGTCGCCGCCCATGGCCATGAAGGGGAGGATCAGGGAGTCCTCGCCGGTCAGCACCGAGAAGCGCTCCGGCCGCCGCTCGATCAGCTCCGCGATCTGGTCGAAGTTGTCGGAAGCCTCCTTGACCGCCAGGATGTTGTCGAAGTCGCTGGCCAGCCTGATGATGGTCTCGGCGGAGACGTTGCTGCCCGTGCGGCCCGGGACGTTGTAGAGGATGATCGGGATCTTCACCGACCTGGCGATATGGGCGAAGTGCTGGTAGTAGCCCTCCTGCGACGGCTTGTTGTAGTAGGGGGCGACAGAGAGGAGCGCCTGGGCGCCGGCCCTCTCGGCGTTCCGCGAAAGCTCGATGGCGTGGGCGGTGTCGTTGGTGCCCGCTCCGGCGGCGACCATCATGGCGTCACCGGCCTCCTCGCGGACGATGCCGATGATCTGGGTCTGCTCCGCGGTCGTCAGGGTCGGCGATTCGCCGGTCGTGCCGCAGGGGATGACGATATCGGTGCCGGCGTCGCGCTGGAAGCGCACCAGCCTCTGCAGGGCCTCGGTATCTATCTTGCCGTCCGTCCTGAACGGGGTGACCAGGGCGACGGCGGAGCCGGTGATGAGTCGAGTGGACATAAAACTGACTGATGAGGGTGTATGGTCGATATTGCCCAATAATAAGGCAAATCTTCCTGAATTGCTATACGGAATTTCCTGCTTCGACCAGTTCGGCGGCAAGCTGCAGCGAGGCCGGAGAGATGGTATGGCCGCTGATCAGCCGGGCGACCTCCCCGATCCGCTCGTCGTTGCCGAGGGGGGTGACGCCGGTGACGGTCCGGTCGCCGTCGACCCGTTTGGAGACCGAGAGATGGCGATCCGCCATGGCCGCGATCTGCGGCAGGTGGGTGATGGCGATGATCTGGTGGAGGCGCGAGAGCTGCTTCAGGCTGATGCCGACCGACTGGGCGGCCTTGCCGCTGATGCCGGTGTCGATCTCGTCGAACACCAGGATCGGCAGGTGCGCTGCCTTGGCCAGGGCGCTCTTCAGGGCCAGCATGACCCTGGAGATCTCGCCGCCGGAGGCCACCTTCGCGAGCGGCCTGGGCGACTCGCCGAGGTTGGTCGAGATCATGAACTCGATGCGGTCGTAGCCGTTGTCGAAAGCCCGGTACCTCCGCCCTTCGAGCGAGACCTCCCCTTCGGGCGCCTCCTCCTGCGAGATGTCGACCCTGAAGGCGCCGTTGGGTATGCTGAGCTTCACCAGCATGGCGACGATCTCCTGCTCGAGCAGCCGTGCCGCCTTCCTGCGCATCGCGGAGAGGTCGGCCGCGGTGGCCGAGAGCTCCGTGCGGGCCTGTTCGATCTCCTCCCTGAGCCGCACCGCATCGGCGGCGGCGTTCTCCTCGACCGAGAGCTCTGCGGCCAGGCGCTCCCTGAGCTCGACCAGCTCGGCGATGCTCCTGCCGTGCTTCTTCGATAGCCGCTGCAGCATCAGCTGCCGCTCCCGCAGCTCCTCGAGCCGTTCGCGGTTGAACTCGATGCCCGAGGTGTAGCGGCCGGCGAAGCGGTTGGCCTCCTCGACCGACGCCAGGGCGCCCCGAAGCTCTTCGAGCGAGGGTTCGAAACGGCGGTCGATCCCGGCGAGCTTTTCGAGCAGGTGCACCGATGCCGACAGGGAGGCGTAGACGGAGTCGTCCGAATCGTAGAGCCGCTCGCCGAGCTCCGTGCCAAGGCCGGAGAGGGTCTCGGCGTTCTCGAGCAGGTTGATCTCCTCTTCGAGCGCCCCCTCCTCGCCTTCGACGAGGCCCGCCGAGTCGAGCTCCCGGTACTGGAACTCGATGAAGTCGCGCTTCTCCTTCAGCGCCTCAGCCTGCTGCAGCAGTTCGTCGAGTGTCCGGCGGAGCTTGCGGTACTGCTGCAGCAGCCCCCGGTAGCGAGCCGCCTCGCCCTGGAGCTGGGCGAAGCCGTCGAGCATGCCCGCATGGGTCTCGGGGTGCAGGAGCAGCTGGTGGTCGTGCTGTCCGTGCAGGTCGACCAGCTCGCGACCGACCTGCCTGAGCAGGGCGAGCGGGCAAGGGGTGTCGTTGACGAAGCAGCGGGACTGTCCTGCGGCGGCGATCTCCCGCCTGAGGATCAGCTCCGGGGTACACTCGATGCCCGCCTCTTCGAGCAGCGGCGCGACCGTGTCGTAGTGGCCGCCGTCGAACGTGGCCTCGATGACCGCCTTCG
>OMIK01000034.1 GCA_900299075.1 Chlorobi bacterium Chlorobi_1 | reverse complement strand
TGGAGCGGGGACGGTCGGGGCCTGGGAGGACCCGGCGACTCCCGGATCCTTGGCGAAAACCCTTTCCCGGAATCGAAGGTCGACAGACTCATAGCAGTCGAGCCCCTTTTTTGCAATGACCTTTTGCCAGAATATCTCGAATTTTTTCAACTTTTCCTTGAAGTTACCGTCATTGCCGAGAATAAATCTGACGGTTGATCCGGAGGCCAGGAACCAGGACTGGTTGGCCGGTTCGAAGTGGATTTCGCGTAACATCAGGCCAGCATATTCCGACTGCCTGAAGGCCGCGATGATGCCGACGAGGGCCTGCCGTTCGGCATCCGGAATGCGCCAGACACCGGGCCGCACGGAAGTCGCCCCGGAGATGCCAAGGACCTGCGGGAGGCGGTGGTACCTTGACGACACGGCGTTGTCCGGCACGATGTACCCTTCGGTATCGAGGATCATCGGGCTGCCCTGGAACAGGGTGGTCGCCATGGGCTGCCGCTCCGAAACGGTCACCCTGACGATCCCGTTCAGCTCCCGGGAGATCTTCGCGTCGCGGATATATGGCTCTGCGGCGAGCGCCTTGAGCAGCTCGTCCTCCTGGAGGTCGGTGAGCTTGCGGCCGCCAAAGGGGGCAAGGGCCCGGGCGACGCGCTCTTTCGAGACCAGCCTGTTCCCTGCCACCACCACCTTCGACGCCACGACGTTGCGCTTCCAGCGAGACGCCTGCCAGGCAAGCGACCCGACGGCAGCGAAAAGCAGCAGGAGCACCACCGTGACGACCGGCGGCGAGGCGAGCAGCCGCATGGCCTTCCCCTTCGGGGAGCCGGGACCGCCCTGTCCGGGCTGGAGGCCGCCGTCGCGACCGGACTCTTCAGGTGAAAGGGACATGGCTTCCGTTGGTGTTGTATCCGACAAGGACGAGCCCGAGCTCGAGCCGGACCCCGAAGCGCTCCCGCACGGTTTCACCCGCGTGGCGCACCAGTCCGAGGACGTCGGCGGAGGTCGCTTCGCCGTTGTTGAGGATACGGTTGGCATCCGTGTGCGAGAAGGTGGCCCCTCCGCGCGATGCGCCCCTGAGCCCGCAGGCATCAAGGAGCTCCGCCGCTCCGGGCTGCTCCTGCCCGGTGAGGGGCACGGGATCGAGGAAGACCTTTCCGGAGAGCGCCGGCTGGGGAGAGGCCGCAGGCTCCGGCACGGGGGCGGGCGCGGAATGGCGTGCCCGGCCGGAGAGCTTCTCCAGCCTGAAGCCCGCACCGAGGATCACATCGGCGGCGAGGCTCCGCCTGGCCATGCGGGAGTGGAGTTCGCCGTTCCGCAGGCGCTTGGCGCGGCCGTTGTGGAGCACGTCGACCCACTCGAGGCTCTCGCAGCCGTTCCCGCTGCCGTCGGCCCTGCAGAGGGCGCCGCCGACCGTTCCGGCCCCTGCCCCGAATCCGTCGAGCCCCCCGAGGGAGGCCTTCGCCGCCCGGTCGAACAGGGCCTGGACGGAGGCGCCCGCGTCGGCCTCGACCGTATAGCCGTCGACGATGACCCGGTCGAGCAGGTGGGTGGCGATCACCGTGCCGCGGAACCCCTGCTCATGGACCAGCAGGCGGCTGCCCCTGCCGAGGATGAAGAAGGGGAGGCCGCGCTCGCTGAAGTAGCCGAAGGCCCGGCAGAGGTCGCCCCGGTCGCGGGGCTTGATGAAGTAGTCGGCCGTGCCGCCGATGCGCAGCCCGGTGTAGGGGGCCAGCGGTTCGGCCACGGCGATCGGCCCCTTGATGAGCCGGAAAAGCTCCTGCGTCGATATCATCGGCCCCCTTCGGCTGCCGCCTTGCCGCACTCGGCCGCGAACTGCGTCGCGGTGTGGGTGATGTCGCCCGCTCCCATGAAGAGGATGAGGTTCCGGCCGGAGGCGAGGGGACGCAGGGCGGAGCCCAGCTCCTCCCTGTCGGCGACGTAGGTCACGCTCTTGGCGCCCGCCTTCCGAGCGGCCTCGGCGACCAGCTCCCCGGTGACCCCGGGATAGTCGGCAGCCTGCTCGCGGGAGGGGTAGATCCCGGCGACGAAGACCTGGTCGGCCCTGGAGAGGGCCCAGCCGAACTCGTCGGCGAACTCGACGGTCCTCGAGAAGAGGTGCGGCTGGAAGACCGCGACCACGCGATGCCCCTTCCACCCCTCCTTGGCGGCACGGACCGTTGCCTTGACCTCCGACGGGTGGTGGGCGTAGTCGTCGACCACCAGCAGGCCGTCCGCTCCGGAGTGCTTCACCTGGAAACGGCGGCGCATGCCGCTGTAGCGGGCAAGGCCCGAGATGATCCGCTCCGGCTCGAGGCCGAGCTCGAGGCCGGTGGAGAAGGCGGCGAGGGCATTGAGCACATTGTGGCGCCCGGGCACACCGAGGCGGACCCCCTCGTGGCGCTCGCCGACGGCCTCGACCGTGAAGCGGGAGCCGGTTTCGCCGAGCTCGATCTCCGTCGCCATCACATCCGCGGGCTCCTCGATGCCGAAAGTGATGCAGCGGCGGTTGAGGCGCGGGATAAGGCGGCGGATCTCCGGCCAGTCGACGCAGCAGACCACCCTGCCGTAGAAGGGCACCTTGTTGGCGAACTGGGCGAAGCAGGAGCGGAGCTCGTCCATGGTGCCGTAGGTGTCCATGTGCTCCGATTCGAGGCTGTTGACCACCGCGATGGTCGGGGTGAGCTTGAGGAAGGCACGGTCGTACTCGTCGGCCTCGATCACCATGTAGCGCCCCTCGCCGACCACGGTGCTCCCCTTGAGGTAGTCGGAGACGCCGCCGATCATGACGGTCGGCGACTCCCCGGCGTCGATCAGCATGGTGGCGATCATGGCCGTGGTGGTGGTCTTGCCGTGGGTGCCCGAGACGCAGATGCCGGACTTGTAGCGCATCAGCTCGCCGAGCATCTCGTCGCGCTTGATCACCGGTATGCCGAGCTTCTCGGCCGCCTGGATCTCGACGTTGCTCTCGGGCCTCACCGCCGAGGAGTAGACCACGACGTCGCTCGACCCTACCTGCTCGGCCTGGTGGCCCTGGTAGATCACCGCGCCGAGGTCCTTCAGCTTCTCGGTCACCTCGCCCGAGGAGAGGTCGGAGCCGCTGACGCCGAAGCCCGATTTCAGGAGCAGTTCGGCGATGGCGCTCATGCCCGCCCCGCCGATGCCCACGATGTGCACGTTGCTCGTTTTACCCAGTTCCATCGGTGAGGTCTCGTTAAGGTTTTGAAAGCGCGATGATCCTTGCCGCCAGCTCCGACGCCGCCGCGGGGTGCCCCTGTCCCCTGCTCGCCGCCCCCATGCGCCCGAGCGCCTCGCGGTCGTCGAGCGTCGCCATGATGGTCCGAAGGGCCTCCTCCCCGCCGAAACGGTCGTCCTCGATCATCAGCGAGGCGCCGGCCCTGACCAGCGCGAGGGCGTTGTGGCGCTGGTGGTCCGCAGCCGCATATGGGTAGGGGACGAGGATGGAGGGCTTGCCGAGGTTGGTCAGCTCCGCGAGGGTCGAGGCGCCGGCCCGGCACACCACGAGGTCGGCCGCCGCATAGGCCGGGCCCATCTCCTCGATGTAGGGAGCGACCCAGAGGGAACCGGAGGCCTTGACCTCCTTGTCGATCCTCGGGAAGTCGAGCGATCCGGTCTGCCAGATCAGGTTGACCTTCCCGGCGAGCTTCGGGGCGAAGGCGAGCAGGGCGTTGTTGATCGACCTCGCGCCGCGGCTGCCGCCGAAGACCAGCAGTGTCGGGCGGGCAGGGTCGAGCCCGAACCGGCGACGGGCCTCCGCCGGATCCATCGGATCGAAGGGCCTTGCCGGGTTGCCGGTCACGAAGAGCCCCTCGCGGCGCTTGAAGAACCTGCGGCTCTCCTCGAACGAGAGGTGCAGCTCGGTCGCCCGCTGCGCAAGCAGCCTGGTGGTCAGGCCGGGGAAGGCGTTCTGCTCCTGGATGAGGGTCCGGCGGCCCATAAGCTGCGCGGCGAGCAGCACCGGGGCGCTGACGTAGCCGCCTGTGCCCACCACCACCGAGGGGCGTTCGCGACGGATAAGCGACATCGACTGCAGCACGGCGGAGACGAAGCCGGCCAGCACACCGACGTTGGCCAGCAGCTCCTTCGGCGACCGGCCACGCTTCAGCCCCCTCGACGGGAGCAGGTGCAGCCGGTAGCCCAGGCGGGGCACCTCGGTCGCCTCGATGCCGGACGCGGTGCCGGCGAACGAGACCGAGACGCCCGGAACTGCCCGCTGCAGCTCGGAGGCCATGGCGATGCCGGGATAGAGGTGGCCGCCGGTCCCGCCTCCTGCGAAAAGCACGTTCACAGGGCACCTCCTTCGGTTTCGGGATTGGCTTCGGCCGCGTCCTCGTCGCGCTTCTTGTACCTGGAGATACTGACCAGGACGCCGACGCCGAGCGAGTTGAAGAGCAGCGCCGTGCCGCCGTAGCTGATGAAGGGCAGCGCCACGCCGGTGGTCGGGAGCAGATGGCTCGCCACGGCGATGTTGACGAAGGCGAAGAGCGAGATGGCGATCGTGATGCCGATGGCGACGTATCGGCCGAAGGTATCGGGAGCGTGCTTGGAGATAAGGATGCCGCAGATGAAGAATCCCGCGAACAGGGAGAGCACCACCAGCGCGCCGATGAAGCCGTACTCCTCGCCGATGATGACGAAGACGAAGTCGTTGTAGGAGAGCGGCAGGTAGAGCTCGCGCTGCATGCTGTTGCCGACGCCGCGGCCGAGAAGGCCACCGTTGCCGAGGCCGATCAGGGCCTGGATGACCTGGTAGCTCATCTGCTTCGGGTATGAGCTCATGAAGGTGACCAGGCGGTAGACGCGGTAGGGGGCCGCGATGGCGAAGACCGCCGCGATCGGGATGAGCATCGATGCCGTGGCCAGGAGGTACTTGACCCGGACGCCGCCGATGAACATGAGGATGAAGCCGATGAGGGCGATGAGCGACGCGGTGCTGAAGTTGGGCTCGAGGGCCACCAGCGCCACGGTGGACATCAGGAGGATCAGCAGCGGGTAGTAGCTGTCGTGCAGGTCCTTGACATACTCCTGCTTCTCGCTGATGAGCCGGGAGAAGTGGAAGATGATGGCGTACTTGGCGAGGTCGGAGGCCTGGAACTTGAGGGGGCCGAAGCCGAGCCAGCGGGCCGCACCGTGGATGACGTGGACCAGCTTGAGCATCAGGAGGGCCGCCAGGAGCCCCATGCTGACGAAGATCACGATCTTGCTGGTCTTCATGAAGATGTGGTAGTCGAGCGCGCCGACCCCGACGATGAGCACCATGCCGGCAATCGCGAAGGTAAGCTGGCGCCAGAGGAAGTACTGCGGGTCGGAGAACTTCTGCTCCGCCCATCCCGCGCCGCTGCTGTAGACGACGATGACGCCGATGCACATGAGCAGCGCGACGATCAGCAGCAGCAGCTTGCCGGCGACGCCGTCGCCGCGGACCTGCCGCATGGGCTCGGGAGCGGTGCCCACCGGGCCGAGCGTGACTTCGACCTCGTTCATGGTGCCAGCTCCCTGACAAGTTGCTTGAACTGTTCGCCCCGGTCCTCGAAGTCCCGGAACATGTCGAAGCTCGAACAGGCCGGCGAGAAGAGCACGGTCGAGCCGGGGGCTCCTGCCCGCGAGGCCTCGTCGACCGCCTCGCGCAGCGAGCCGGCCTTCACCACCCTGACGATCCCGTCGAAGGCGGCGGCAATCTTGTCGCGCGACTCGCCGATGGCGACGATGCAGGCGACCTTCTCCTTCACGAGCCCGGCAACCGGGCCGTAGTCGTTGCCCTTGTCGCGCCCCCCGGCGATCAGCACCATGCCGGCCGGCACGGCCTGCAGCGCCTGACGCATCGCGTTGACGTTCGTGGCCTTGGAGTCGTTGATCCACTCGAGGCCGCAGGCCGAACCCGCGAACTCCTGCCGGTGCTCGACCCCGCCGAACTGCACGAGCCCTTCGCGGATCGATTCGTCCGACACGCCGGCGGCCCTCGCGGCGGCGACCGCGGCAAGCGCGTTGTAGAGGTTGTGCTCACCCCTGAAGCTCGGCTTGACGAAATCGTCGATGCCGATCACCGCCTCATCCGCCCCGAGGTCGACGATCGCGCCGTCGCGCACCGTGACGCAGCCGGCGACATCCGGCAGCGGAGCGCAGTCGCGAAGGCCGAAACGCACGACCCCGAAGGGCCAGGGGCCGCCATCGGCGAAGTGCCCCCTGAGCAGCGGGTCGTCGTGGTTGTAGACCACCGTCCCCTCCGCTCCCTGCCTGGCGTGGATCCTGAACTTGGCCGCCGCGTAGGCGTTGATGTCGCCGCCGTAGCGGTCCATGTGGTCTGGGGTGATGTTGGTGAGCACCGCGACGTCCGGCCGGAAGGTGAAGCAGCGTTCCAGCTGGTAGCTGCTGAGCTCCAGCACGACCAGGTCCTTCGGACCCGCCTCGAACACCTTCGACGAGAACGGCACCCCGATATTGCCGACGCTGAAGGCGCGGAAGCCCTTGCGGCGCCCCTCTGCCTCGCAGATGCGGTAGATGAGGGTTGCCGTCGTGGTCTTGCCGTCCGTGCCGGTGATGCCGATGACGCGGGCGGGGCAGAACCAGGAGGCCGCCTCGATCTCGCTGTAGACCGGAATGCCGCGCCGAGCCATCTCGAGCAGCACGGGCGCCGTTTGCGGGATGCCGGGGCTGACGATGCAGAAGGCGGCGTCGAAGGCCCGTTCGGTATGCCCGCCCTCCTCGAAGGGGAGCGCCAGCTCGTTCAGCAGCGTGACCGCCCCGGTCGACAGGGTGCCGAACTCGCTCACGAACGGGCGCGCGCCCGCCTTGACGAGCAACTCCGCAGCCGCAAGCCCGCTTTTCCCGGCGCCGAGCACCGACGCCTTCATGCCCCTGAGTTCGTGTGGTTCCACCTTACCTGAGTTTAAGGGTCGTGAGGCTGGTGAGGAAGAGCAGGATGGTCACGATCCAGAACCGGATGACGATCTTCTGCTCGGCCCACCCCTTCATCTGGAAGTGGTGGTGCAGCGGCGCCATCAGGAAGATCCTGCGGCCCTCCCCGAAACGCATCTTGGTATACTTGAACCAGAGCACCTGCAGCGAGACCGAGAGGGTCTCCAGGAAGAACACCCCGGCAAGCAGCGGCAGCAACAGCTCCTGCTTGATCATCAGGGCGATGACCGCGATGGCGCTGCCGAGGGCGAGCGATCCGGTATCCCCCATGAAGACCTCGGCGGGATTGGCGTTGAACCAGAGGAATCCGACGCAGGCAAGGACGATGGCCATGCTGACGACGGCAACCTCGCCCGCCCCCGGGATGAAGGGGATGCTCAGGTACCCGGCGTAGACCGCGTTGCCGGCAAGGTAGGCGAGCGCGCCGAGCGCGAATACCACGATCGCCGAGGTCCCCGCCGCCAGGCCGTCGAGCCCGTCGGTGAGGTTGACCGCGTTGGAGACCGCGGTGATGATGAAGATCACCACCGGGATGTAGAAGATGCCGTAATCGACCGTCAGCTTCTTGAAGAAGGGGACGGTGGTCTTGGAGAGCAGCACGGCGAAGGCGGGATCCATCCAGGTGTAGAGGCCGACCACCACGCCGAGCGCGATCTGCCCCACCAGCTTGTACTTGCCGGCAAGGCCGCCCTTGATCTTCAGCACCACCTTGCGGTAGTCGTCGACGAAGCCGATGGCCCCCATCCAGAAGATGGCGAGCATGATGAGCCAGACGTGCGGGTCGTCGAGCTTCGCCCAGAGCATGGTGGAGATCTCGACCGCGAAGATGATCAGGAGGCCTCCCATGGTGGGGACATCCCTCTTCTTGCGGTGCTCCGGCGGCGCCTCCTCCTTGACCGGCTCGATGAAGCGGGACTTCAGGAACCTGATGAACCAGGGGCCGGCGAGCAGGGTGATGAGCAGCGCCGTGATCGCGGCCGCGCTCGACCTGAAGGTCAGGTACTCGATGACCCTCATGCCCGGCGGATTGAACGCCTCCTTGATATACCTGAGCAGGTAGTACAGCATACTTCGTTATTGTTGTGTTTTCGCCCTGAGGAGCGCTTCGGCCGCAATCTCCAGCCTCATGCCGCGGGAGCCCTTGAAGAGCACCGCGTCGCCAGCCGTCACCAGCCCCGCGAGGAAGGCGTTCAGCGCCTCCATGTCGTCGAAATGGCCGAGGCAGCGGGCGCCCGCCTCCCGGCAGCAGAGCCGCGACATCTCGCCGTAAGTACAGACGCCGTCGACCGCTGCCTGCTGAATATACCTGCCGATCCCCTCATGTTCAACTGCCGAGGTGTCGCCGAGCTCGAGCATGTCGCCGATGACGGCGTACTTCCGCCCCTCGCACCCGAGGCCGGCGAGCGTGTCGAGCCCGAAACGCACCGAATCGGGATTAGCGTTGTAGGTGTCGTTGAGCACCACGATGCCGCCCCCTTCGAGCAGCTCCATGCGCTTCCACCCCCTGGCGGGCAGCAGCCCGCCGAGGCCGGCGGCGATCCCTTCGGCCCCGATGCCCAGTTGGCTGCCCACCGTCGCGGCGCAGAGGGCGTTGATGACGTTGTGGCGGCCGATGAACTGCAGCGAGACCGGCTGGCGGCACGCCTGCGAAGCAAGGGTGAAGGAGACCCGCCCGACGCGGTCGGCGGAGACCTCTTCGGCCCACCAGCCGTTGCAGCCGCCCGGCGCGGTGCCGAAGCAGACCTTGCGGGAGAGCCCCTCGCCCGCCTTGCGGAGGCGGTGGTCGTCCATGTTGACGAAGGCCGTGCCGCCGTTCGACTGCAGGAAACCGAAGAGCTCCGCCTCGGCCTCGGCGACGCCGTCGAGGCTGCCGAAGAACTCGAGGTGCTCGTGGCCGATATTGGTCAGGAGGCCGTGCGTGGGCCTGGCGATGGCGCAGAGGAGGGCCATCTCGCCCGGGTGGTTGATCCCCATCTCGACCACCGCGACCTCGGTGTCGCGGCGCATCTGCAGGAGGGTGAGCGGTACACCGAGGTGGTTGTTGCGGTTGCCCTGGCTCATGTGGACGGAGAACTTCGTCGCCAGCACGGCGGCAAGCATCTCCTTGGTGGTGGTCTTGCCGTTGCTGCCGCCGACGCCGATCACCGGGATGTCGAAACGCGCCCGATAGCAGGTGCCGAGCGCCTGGAGCGCCGCCACCGGATCATCGGCGACCACGAAGCGGTGTCCCGGCGCGGTGAACTCCCCGCCGTTCGCGTCGTGCCACTCGCGGCTCACCACTGCCCATGCGGCCCCTCTGGCGAAGATGTCGCCGACGTAGCGGTGGCCGTCGGTCCGGTCGCCGGGGAGGGCGACGAAGATCGATCCCGCGACCGCCTCGCGGGAATCGATCACGACCACCGGATCGGCGATAGCGTAGCGTTCATCGACATCGGCGGCCACGATCCTGCCGGCCTGCCGCAGGTCTGCGTACGTAAGGCGTCCCTTCATGCTTGCTCCGTTGCTTCGCCTTGCCGCCCCGGCTTCCCGAGGCATTCGGCGAGGATATCCTGGTCGGAGAAGTAGTGCTTCATCCCTCCGGCCTCCTGGTATTTCTCATGTCCTTTGCCGGCGACCAGCAGGATGTCCCCGTCGCCGAGCCCCTCGACCGCGCGCCGGATCGCCTCGGCGCGGTCGCTCACCCGCAGGTGCGCCCGCCCGGCCATTCCGGCCTCGATCTCGTCGAGGATCGCCTCCGGATCCTCCTCCCTCGGGTTGTCCGAGGTCAGGATGACCCTGTCGGCAAGGTCCGCCGCGATGCGGCCCATCACCGGCCGCTTCAGCCGGTCGCGGTTGCCGCCGCAGCCGAAGACGACGGTCAGCCCCGCGCCGGGGGGCACGATCGCCCGGAGCGCCTCGAGCGCCTTCTGCAGGGCGTCGGGGGTGTGGGCGTAATCGACCACCGCGCAGCGGCTCCGGTCGGGGCTCCAGAAGCGTTCCATGCGCCCCTCGACCGCATCGGCCGAGGCGAGCCCGCGCAGCACCGAAGTCCGGTCGATGCCCAGCCCGGCCCCCACGGCGAACGCCTCGAGGAGGTTCATGACGTTGAAGGCCCCCGGCAGGGAGACCGTCACGGGAAGCCGCTCCCCACCGAAGGCGATCGTCGCGCGGGTGCCGGCGACGCTCATGTCCGAGATCTCCGCCTCGATCCGGCGCCCCTCCGGGGCCTCCTGTGCGGCGCCCTCCAGCGAGCATCGGAAGACGCGGCCGGGATCGAGCCCAGCGACCATGAAGGAGGCGTGGGGATCGTCCGCGTTGACCACCCCGAAGCCGTCGGGGGTCAGCTGGCCGAAAAGCAGCCGCTTCGCCCCGGCATACCCCGCCATCGTCTCGTGGAAGTCGAGGTGCTCCGGCGTCAGGTTCGTGAAGACCGCCGCGCGGAAGCGCATGCCGTGCACCCGCTTGAGCACCAGGGCGTGGGAGGAGACCTCCATCACGGCGGCCCTGCAGCCGGCGGCGAGCATGCGGGCGAAAAGCTCCTGCAGCTCGTGCGCCTCGGGGGTGGTGCGGTCGAGCACGACCGACTCCTCCCCGATCAGGCAGAGCCCGGTGCCGATATAGCCGGCGGGGATGCCGGCAGCGTTCAGCATCGAGGTGATGAGCCGGGAGGTCGTGGTCTTCCCGTTCGTACCGGTCACGCCGACGAGCAGGAGCCGTCCCGAAGCGTCGCCATGGAAGACGCGTGCTGCGTCGGCAAGCGCCTCGCGGGCGTCCCGGACCAGGAGGTAGCGCACCGACGGCAGGCACTCCTGCGGGTACTCCTCGCAGATGACCGCGGCTGCGCCGGCAGCCGTTGCGGAGGCGATGTGCCGGTGCCCGTCGGTCCTGAAGCCGCGCACCGCAACGAAGAGCGCGCCGGGGGCCGCCTGCCGCGAGTCGCAGGTGACCATGCCGATCCCCGCACTGCCGGGTTCGGCGGGACCACGGGACCCAAGGAGGCAGCCGAGCCCCGCTTCGATCTCCTGCAGCGACACCATCGCGCTATTCCCCTCATGACGATCCATGCTTCAGCTCTTTTTCGGGCGTTGCGACATGGTCAGCCGGACCACCGCCTCCTTCTGCACCTTGGATCCGGCCTGGATGTTCTGCGCGGCCACCGTCTCGTCCGGGCTTCCGGCAAACTCCGCCTTCAGGCCGTTCCACTTCAGCAGCCGCTCGGCCTCCTTCCCGGTCAGGCCGGTCAGGTCGGGCACCGCGACGGTCGCCATGCCGGCAAGGGTCGTCTTTTCAGCCGAACGCATGGCCAGGCGCAGCTGCATCTCCCGGGAACAGGCCAGGGCGCGGCCGCAGATCCGCGAAAAGACCGGGGCGGCGACCGCGGCGGCGTAGTAGGCCGTCTGCGGCTCGTCGACGATGATGATCGCCGCGTACTGCGGGTTGGTGGCCGGGAAGAAGCCGACGAAGGTCGACAGGTAGGCATGCTGTCCCTGGTAGCCGCCGGTGTACTTCTGCGCGGTGCCGGTCTTTCCGGCGACTTCGACCCCCTCGACGGCCGCCGAGACGCCAGTGCCAGCCTTGACGACCTCCCTGAAGTACTCCCTGGCCATGTACCTGGCGGTCTCCGGCCTGACGGCCTGCGCCATCTTCATGGGCTTGCCCTCCCAAACGACCTCGCCATCGCGGTCGACCACCTTGCGGATGATGTAGGGACGCATGCGGACACCGTCGTTGGCGAGGGTCGCATAGGCCTGGAGCACCTGCAGCGGCGTCGCCATGACCTGGTAGCCGTACCCCATCCACGGCAGCGTCGTGCGGTCCCACTGGGGGATCGGCTTCAGAATGCCGCGGGATTCTCCGATAAGGCCGACGCCGGTCTTGCGGCCGAAGCCGAAGTTGCGGGCATAGCGGTAGTAGGCCTCGGGGCCGACCTTCATGGCGGTCAGCGCGGCGACCACGTTGCTGGACTTGGTGATCGCCTCCCGGAAGGTGATCCTGCCCATCGGCTCATGGTCGACGATCCGGCGGTCGTAGAGCTGCACCACGCCGTTGTGGCCGTCGACCATCGTGTCGGCGTTGTAGTTGAGGGTTTCGGTGGCGGCGGAGGCCATGACGATCTTGAAGGTGGACCCGGGCTCGAACATGTCGGTCACGGCCCGGTTGCGGGTCTGCTCGTTGGTGACCGTGGCGCGCCGGTTCATGTCGAAACCGGGGTAATTGGCCATGGCGAGGATCTCGCCGCTCCGCACGTCCATCACGATGCCCGAGGCGGCCTTGGCCCTGAAGGTGCCGACCGCGTGCATGATCTCGTCCTCGACGATCCCCTGGATGTCCGAATCGATCGTCAGCTCCACGTCGCTGCCGCTCAGCGGCATGATCTGGTCGGCGTCGGGGGCCGGATAGCTCTGCCCGGTAGCCGTGCGCTGGAAGATCCTCGTGCCGTCGCGCCCCTTGAGGTAGCCGTTGAGCTGGCGCTCGAGGCCGCTGATCCCGTTGTCGTCCCGGTCGGTGAAGCCGATGATCTGCGAGGCGATGTTCAGGTAGTAGCGCTGCTGCTCACGGCGGAACGAAAGCCCGGGCGCCTTGAGCTCCATCAGCTCGGCCGCCTGCGATACCGGCACGTTCCGCTCGAGCCAGATGAAGCGCTTCTTCGACTGGAGCTGGTGCAGGTAGTTCAGACGGTTCCTGCCGAAACGGCTGGAGAAACGGGTAGCCAGCTCCTGCGGCGTCTTGACACGCATCGGATCGGCGTAGAAGGAGATGCTCTCGATGCTTTCGGCGAGCTGCCGGCCGTGGCGGTCGTAGATCCTGCCGCGACGGGCCTTTTCGGTGACCAGGCTCACATACTGCCGGTTGGCCATCTTCCTGAACTTGGCGGCGTCGATGACCTGGACGTGGAGCAGCTTGAACACGATGGCCACGAAAAACAGCGCGATGGCCAGCCCCACGATGCCCAGCCGCTGGCCGAACTCCCTGTCACTGGTGCCGCTGCCTCGCTGGCGTGATTCCTGGCCGTTCATCTAGTCATCCTGCTGGTCGTGGGTTTGTCAAGGCTCGAGGTCAACCGGAGGCACTGCCGAGGAGACCAGGCCGAGGCCCTGTGCATAGCCGGAGATGTTGTGGATGCTCTGCAGTTCGCTGGCCTTCAGCTCCTGGGAGGTCCTGATGCTGGTGCTGATCCTGAGCTGCTCCCGGAGCTGCTCGTTCTGACGGGCAAGCTCCTTGATGGAGAGCGTGTTGTGGATCTGGAACAGCAGCAGGGCCGTCCCGGCGATAAGGTACAAAAAAGTCCTCAGGCGCAAAATCGCTGCGATGTCGAAGATCTCCTCCCTCGGCCGTGGCGGACCGGCCTGGACCGGAGGCTCCGCAGCGAACATCCCGGCCTCGCCAAGCACGTCGACCCCAGCCAGCTCGACCTCCTCGACGGCCTCCTGCCGGCGCTCCCTGAACAGGCGGCCTGCGCTGCCCGCAAGCCCCGCCACCGACTGTCCGAATCTGTTTACGGTGCCCAACTTCATCCTCCTTTACAGTTTTTGAACCACCCTGAGCTTTGCGCTCCGCGCCCTCGGGTTCCGCCCGACCTCCTCCGGCGTCGCAACGACGGCCTTCCTGGTCACCTGCAGCGCCTGCGCCGGCGACAGCGGCTCCCGGAGCGCCAGCCCCTTCGGCCCCCAGTCCTCGGCGGCCTTCGCTGCGAAGAAGCGCTTGACGATGCGGTCCTCGAGGGAATGGTAGCTGATGACCGCCATCCGCCCGCCCGGCGAGAGCGCGGCGAAACCCTCTTCGAGCGCCGCCTCGAGCACGCCGAGCTCGTCGTTGACCTCGATGCGCAGCGCCTGGTAGACCCGCGAGAGGGTCTTGACCGCCAGGTCCTTCCTGGGGCACGCCCCCTTCACCAACGCCGCGAGCTCCCCGGTCGTCGAGATCCTGCCTGCGCCGCGCGCCGTGACGATGGCCCTGGCGATCCGTCCGCCGAGCGGCTCCTCGCCGTACCTGCGGAAGAGCCTGGCCAGCTCCTTCTCCTCGTAATCGTTCACGATATCCGCCGCCGTCACGGGGCCGTCGGGGTCCATCCGCATGTCGAGCGGGCCGTTGCGGAGGTAGCTGAACCCCCGCTCCGGCGTGTCGATCTGGAACGAGGAGACCCCGAGGTAGAGCAGGATCCCCATCACCGGAAGCCCCTTTCCCAGGCCTTCGGCCGCCGAACGGGCGACATCGCCGACCGAGCTGAAGTTCCCGCGGACCAGCATCGTCGATCCGGCGTGCCCGGCAAGCTTCCGGGCGGCCTCTTCGAGGGCGTTGGTGTCCTGGTCGATGCCGACGAGCAGGGAGCACCCGCCGCCGGCAGCCTCGCCGAGCCTCCCGAGGATCAGCAGCGAATGGCCGCCGCCGCCGAGGGTGCCGTCGATGTAGATCCCGGGTCCGGTGACCAGCAGTGAAACGGTCTCATCCGGCAGGACCGGGGCGTGGTAACCGTACCCCTCCATGGCGCTACACCAGACGGCCGGCAAGCAGGGCGAACCTGCCGGCGTTTTCCTGAAGCAGCCGTTCGAGCCTCGCGGGCTCCCAGACGATCATCTTCACGTTGGCCCCGATGACGACCGCATCCTTTTCGATGCCGGCATGCTCGAGCATCTCCCGCGACAGGGCGATCCTGCCCGAGCGGTCGAGCTCGGCCTGTTCGAGCCGCGAATAGATCATGGTGGTGAGGAGGCGCTCTTCGGGGTTGAAATCGGAGAGCCTGGCCAGGCCGCGCTCCTTCTCGGCCCAGGCCGCGGGCTCGTAGAGCTCGAGCGATCCGTCGTCGGCCATCAGGACGTAGAGCTCGGTCGAAGGCGACGCCCCGTCGCCGTCCTGCCGGAGGGCGATCTTTCGACGGAAACGGGCCGGTATGAGCAACCGGCCTTTCTCATCGACGGCATGCTGTTCGCGTCCGATGAATCCGGGCATTTTTATCCCATTTTTCCCCATTTTCTCCCACCTAAATGTACCTAAAAAGGATTTCCAAAAAAAATGGTACACTCACCTTTCAGGGCAGGAAAACAGGTCCTGGCAACAAGATCGACCCACTATGCCTGCACCGGCCAGGGAAACCGTTGTCGACGGCTACAACCTCATCCACAAGCTCTACGGCGCCGAGGCCCGGAAGGGCGCCATGGCGGAGCTGCGCGACCGCCTGGAGGCGGCGCTCTCGGCCTACCGGAAGGCGTCACGGAGGCACGTGACCGTAGTCTACGACGGCGGCGCGGGAGCGGGCGGCCATTCGAGCAGCGGCGCCCTGGAGGTGGTGTTCAGCGGCTCGGGCCGCACGGCCGACCAGCGCATCGTCGAGCTGGTGCGTGCGCTCAAGGCCCGCGCCGGACTGGTGACCGTGGTCACCTCGGACCGCGAGATCCACCGCCACGTCATCGCCTGGGGAGCCTCCTGCACCAGCTCGGAATCGTTCATCGCGGAGCTGGAGGGGCTGGGCATCGCCGGCCGCACCGTCGCTTCGCAGTCGACCCGTAGCGCGACGCATCCCGGGAAAACCGGCTCGCAGCCGCTCGGCGACGACGAGGTGGCCCGCTGGCTGAAGCTGTTCGAACGGGGCTCCTGAGGGGATATTCGGCGGCGATTATTGCCTACAATTTCTTATTATCAGGGTATTGCACTCCTCAGCAGACTTTTTTACCTCCAGCGCATTATGTATGGCCGACAGCAGCAACCACAACGACCACCGGCGTGAACTTGAAGCGTGGCGGGGAAAGATCGATGCCATCGACCGCCAGATGGTCGCGCTGCTCTGCGAGCGTCTCCGCTACGCGGGGAACATCAGCGCAGTAAAGTCAAGGCTCGGGGAGACCGTCCTCCAGCCGGAGCGCGAGAAGGAGGTGATCGCCAACGTCATGGCCATGGCGGAAAACCCGCTGATGAGCCCGGCAATCGAACGGATCTACCAGCGCATCCTCCATGAGTCCCGTCAGTTCCAGCAGGAGTGCAACCGCGATACCCAGGGAGTTTCAGCCCGCTAACAGACCGATCCCCAGATGCCACGCCGCAAAGCCTCCCGCAAGCCCGGCCCCCTGACCGCGGCCATGCTGGCGCTCATCGCTGCCATACCCCTGTTGCTCTTCATGCCCGGCGTGAACTCCGGGAGCTTCGGCGGGCCGCCAGCCACGGTGAACATCCACCGTGGCACCGGTTTCCGGCAGATCGTCGACCGGCTGGGCGAAGCCGGGATCGTCCGCTTCCGCTGGCCGCTGCTGCTCGCCGGGACGCTCTTCCCCGAACTGCACAAGATCAAGCCCGGAAGGTACACCGTGCCTATGGGGCTCTCGACCTATGAGCTGCTTGAGCGGCTCCACACCAGCCCGCAGGACGAGGTCAGGCTCATGATCCCGAACGGCGTGGAGCAGACGAAGATCGCGGCGATCGTCGCGGCGAACCTCGACATCGACTCCACTACGTTCATGGCGGCCACCCGCGACCGGGCGCTGCTCTCGTCGCTCGGCATCGGCGGAGGGAGCTGCGAGGGGTACCTCTTCCCCGGCACCTACAACTTCCCCTGGGCGAGCACGCCGCGCGAGGTGATCACCTTCCTTGCCGGCAGGTTCAGGAGCTTCTACGCAGACAGCCTGAAGAGGGAGGCGGCCAAGGCCGGGCTGAGCGAACGACAGCTGATGACGATGGCCTCCATCGTTGAATCGGAGACGCCGCTCGACACGGAAAAGCCGATGATCGCGAGCGTCTACCTGAACCGCCTGAAAAAGAACATGCGCCTCCAGGCGGATCCCACCGTGCAGTACGCGATCCCCGGACCTGCAAGGCGCCTCTGGTTCAAGGACCTGGCGATCGACTCCCCCTACAACACCTATCTGCACACCGGGCTGCCTCCGGGGCCGATCTGCAATCCTGGCGCTCCGGCGATCATGGCCGTGCTGCGGCCGGCAAAAAGCCCTTACCTCTACTTCGTCGCCAACGGGCAGGGGGGGCACTCCTTCGCGGCAACCCTTGCCGAGCACGACCGCAACATCCTCCGCTACCGGGCAATCCTGAAGAGCCGCGCCGGTGCGCAGGGAGCCGGAACGCCCTGAGGGGTGCGATATGCGGGAGATAACCGATATTGTTTATATTTCATCCAAACCGTGATCTTTCCATCAACCAACCACACCAGGGAAATGCAGAAAAAGACGTTGTCCGACATATCGTTACAGGGTAAACGGGTTCTGATGCGCGTCGACTTCAACGTTCCGCTCGACGAGGGCCGGAACATCACCGACGACAAGAGGATCATCGAGGCGCTGCCTTCGATCCGCAAGGTGGTCGAATCGGGAGGCAGGCTGATCCTGATGTCGCACCTCGGCCGCCCCAAAGGCAAGGTCAATCCTGAATTCTCACTGGCTCCCGCCGCCAAGCGGCTTTCCGAGCTGCTCGAAGCCCCGGTGACGATGGCGAAGGATTGCATCGGCAACGAAGTGATGCAGCAGGTGCTCGCCCTTCAGGACGGAGAGGTGCTGATGCTCGAGAACCTCAGGTTCCACGCGCAGGAGGAGGCGAACGACGCCGACTTCGCCAAGGAGCTCGCCTCCCTCGGAGAGATCTACGTTAACGACGCCTTCGGCACGGCCCACCGCGCCCACGCCTCCACGGAGGGGATCACCCACTACGTCCCGACCGCCGTGGCCGGCTACCTGATCGAAAAAGAGCTGCGCTACCTCGGCGGCGCGCTCGACAACGCCGTACGCCCCTTCGTCGCCATCCTCGGGGGATCGAAGATCTCCGGCAAGATCGACGTCCTCGAGCAGCTCTTCAACAAGGTCGACACCGTGCTGGTCGGCGGCGCGATGGTCTTCACCTTCTTCAAGGCGCAAGGCATGGAGGTCGGCAAATCCCTGGTCGAGGACGAGAAGCTGGACCTCGCCCTCTCGCTGCTCGAGCAGGCGAAGGCGAAGGGGGTCAGGCTCCTCCTCCCGACCGACGTGGTCGTGGCCTCTGAAATCTCAGCGACCACCCCGTCCCGCGTCGAACCGGTAAGCGGCATCTCCGACGGCATGATCGGCCTGGATATCGGGCCCGAAACCATCGACGCCTACACCAGGGAGATCCTCGGCGCCAAGACCGTGCTCTGGAACGGCCCGATGGGAGTCTTCGAGATCGACCAGTTCGCGAAAGGCACCTTCTCCGTGGCTCAGGCGCTGGCCGACACCACCTCGACCGGTGCCGTCACGATCATCGGCGGCGGCGACTCCGCCGCGGCCATCGCGAAGGCGGGCCTCGCCGCGGCGGTGACGCACGTCTCCACCGGCGGCGGCGCGAGCCTCGAGTTCCTCGAAGGCAAGGAGCTCCCCGGCATCGCGGCGCTGAACGACCAGGCCTGACGGAACAGCGACACTCCGACATCACGTGAACTCATCGGCGGGCGCCCTTCAACCGGCGCCCGTCGTGCGAACGAAAGCCATATGAGCAGATACGACCAACCATACGCGCCAGGCGGCTTCCAGGTGATCCCCCCGGCCATCAAGGCGATCATCATGATCAACGTCGCCGTCTTCCTGCTGCAGATGACGCCGCTGGGGGAGATGCTGACCCTCATGGGCGGCCTCTGGCCCGTTGGATCGCACAAGTTGGGCGGTTACGGATTCCACATCTGGCAGCCGCTCACCTACATGTTCCTGCACGGCAGCTTCGGGCACCTCTTCTTCAACATGTTCGCCCTCTGGATCTTCGGGGCGGAGATCGAGAACTACTGGGGCACCCGGCACTTTACCACCTACTACTTCGTGTGCGGCATCGGGGCGGCGCTCATCAACGTCCTTGCGACCATCGGCGAACCGTACCCCACCGTGGGCGCCTCCGGAGCCATCTACGGCGTCCTGCTCGCCTTCGGCATGATGTTCCCCGACCGCTACATCTTCCTCTACTTCCTGGTGCCGGTCAAGGCGAAGTACTTCGTCGCCGGCTACGCATTCATCGAGTTCATCTCCGGCCTGGGCAGCCAGTCGATGGGCAGCGGCAGCAACATCGCCCACTTCGCCCACCTCGGCGGCATGCTCATCGGCTTCATCTACATCACCTTCAAGCGCAACGAATGGGCGGTCGCGCAGTGGCTCGGGAAGCTCAAGGGGCCCAAAAAGCCGAACGGGCCGACCCTCTACCAGGGGGGACGGAGTTCCGGCGAAGCGACCGAAGCGGAGATCGACGCGATCCTCGACAAGATTTCGAGCAGGGGCTACGAATCACTCACCGCCGAGGAAAAGCGGAAGCTGCTGCAGGCAGGCAGGAAATGAAGCCTCTCGACAACGCCATCGGCCATGCGGCCGCAAGCGCCGTATCACTGCTGAAGGACCGGCAGAAAGCCCTGGGGCTGTTCGACACGGCCATCAGGCGGCTCAAGGGGAGGGAGAAGCTCTTCGACAAGAAAGGGCTGGCCGGCAGGATGCGCGCCGCCGTCCGCCTGGCCAGGCAGGCGCTGCAGGGGAGCTACCCCGACGTGCCCTGGAGGAGCATCGTGCTGGTCACCGCCGGGCTCATCTACTTCGTCTCCCCGGCCGACGCCATCCCGGACTTCATCCCCATGCTCGGCTTCACCGACGACGCCGCGATCCTCACCGCCATCTTCGCCTCCATCTCCTCCGACCTCGACGCCTTCATCGAATGGGAGAAGCCGCAGGCAGGAGAAAACGCCAACGAACTCCCACCTCAGGAGTAACCCGACCTACACCGCCCCCTGTCTCAATGTGAACCCCAAATCGGGCTTGGCTTATTTTAGGATATCGCATTATCCTAAACTAGCGGCCGCCGTTATTTTAAGATCGGCCTCATATTCCGGCGGCTATACTGTCACCCGATGAGGGACATCCAGATGAATCGGCATGATGAACTTACGTCCGGCATTGAACGGAATAATTTTCTCATGCTGAAGCCGTCCGACAATCATGGCCGGATGAGTCCCGATCTTGCTGGCAAATTCGGCAATGACTGATTCTTTGAATGATCCATATTCGAGGAATTCCTGCTCCTCCTCCCTTGAAAAGGTACATTTGACAGCAAATTCGTCGGCCTCGCGCTCCTTCTCATCCTTTTCACGATCATCATCGACACATTCGATCGAGATATGCTTCTTGCCGTGCAAAAGGATGTGGCCTGCCTCGTGGAAAAAAGTGAACCAGAAGCGGTCATTCTGCTTGTACCGCGCCGAAAGCTGAATCAACGGCGTATCGTCCTGAAGCCATCGGGTCGAACCGTGAACAGGGGCTTTTGGCAGTCCCGGGGTATAGACCACCTTGACACCTGCCGCGAGACAGATCTGCTGAAGCTGCAGGAAAAAGTCGTCGGGGTGCTCGGCCATAACCTGCTTGACCGTTGCCAGCCCCTCTCTGAATCTCCCTTTGTCGAATGATGGCGCGTTCAGTTTCAGAGCGTCGATTTCCCCTTGGCGCAGCCAGGCGGAAATGGCGTATGGCTCTCCGAAATGGGCCAGCGATATCCTGAAGTCCACTTTCAGGTGTTGAGAAAGGTAGTACCGCTCCCATGCCACAGGGGTGGCGATCGCAAAGAAATCGAACAGGAGCCCAGCAAGGTCCTCACGATTCCGCATCTTTGGCAGCCAACCGAATCCACGCATCTCCTTTACCGGAAACCGGCACGCCCACTCGTATGCATTGGCCAGCAGTTCGCTTCGCTTCAACCGGGCGACCGCCTCGTCGTATTGTTGCTGACGTTTCAACCAGAAGTTAGCAGGAATTCTTAGCACCGACTCGAATTGCACTGCCATGTCCGTTGTCAGGGCACTCTCACCATTGATCACCTTGACAATCGTCTGCTCGGGTTTCCCGGTTCGCACTGCGAACTCCTTCTGACTCATCCCAAGTTCCACAAGCTTTTCCTTCAACGTCACGCCGGGATGGGTAACCGACTGCGGGAGGTATTCATTACGCTTCGTCATTGTTATCTCTCCTTGTGATAATCCACGATCTCCATCACTTCGACTCCCGTAATTTCAATCCATAGATACTGTCCATGCTCATTTTCCGGGATTGGCTCCTCATGCGGCACAAAAATCAGGCGGTACGGATGATCAAGGTCGCATGACCACTGACCTTTACGATTTTCTTTCAATTCATGGTAACGGCCGGGAAGGAAGCGAACATCTTCGAGCGTATCGGCGGCCATGAGGTCATCCAATCGCTGCTTGAACACCTGAGCCCTTTTCTTGCCAAGCTTCTGTACCGCAAGACGATCCTCGTTCGCGTATTTTTTCAGCTTTTTGTCTCTGAAGGTGATGTCCATTGACAATATAAATCAATTAACACATTCTGTTCACTAAAATTACTCACAGATACCCATCAGATCATTGCGGCAGCTTCACGATCTCTTCGCAACGTCTCTTTGGATCGTGACATACGAGAAAATCCGGATCATACAGATGAGCTTTGCCGTACAGCCAGCCAGGAGTCGTGAACTCGAGGTGGAACATGGCCAGCACCCTCGATCCGGTACGCTTCGAGACCAGCAAGGGTGATGCTCTTGAGTTTCGCGGGATAGTTGATGGGCGCAACCGGCTGCGCATGGTCAGTGCGTGCGGCTGGCATCTTCCTTTTATGAGGCATGGTTCGGGGAACGGTAATTGATGAAAACCGCAAGGGGGTATCGGAACATCAACCGCCTGACAAGCTAATCTACGGCACAATCACCAATCAACCATATGCGGATGTCAACAACACCCTGATCACCCATGCTCGATCAGGCGACGGTATCGAGGTTACCGGTCCAGTTTGGGCGCAAGAGTTGTCTAATCCGGAAAGGGTTGAGCTGAATGAAACGAGTTGACCATGGACAGGCCCAAGATGGTGTGGCCATCAGGTCGCCGAAAGTCCCTGAATGCCTCCCTGGCCGATCGGGCAAACCGCCAGGCATCTTGTGCAGCTCTGGCATTGACCCAACTCGATCACCCTGCCCTTTGCGGGCTCCTGGGGGCACTCCTGCACGCACAGGAGACAATCCGTACACCCTGCCTTCCTCTGCACCAGCTCGAATTCCGGATGATACGACGTTCTCAGCCCTGTCAATATCAGCCGGGGACCGAAAACGGCATGCACCAGCAATCCATACGGGCTCTGGTTCCCGAGCCCCGCTTCCGCTGCCAGCCGCGGCAGGTTCACCTCGGGCGACAGCGGGTCCAGGGGAACGGCATCATATCCCGCCCTCCGTACCAGCCTCGTCATCCGCTTCAGGAACAGTTTCGCCCGGGCGAACGCAAACGGATCGAACCCCATCGAATCCCAGCGGTGGACGAATACCCACACATCGCCCGCCCGTCCCACATCATCGGCGCCGGTTGCGATGAACTCTTTCATCCCGACTTTCGGGGTATGCAATCCCGCAATCTGAAAGCGGAGGAACCGCAACGGTGAGGCCCTGAAGAGGAGAATTGCCGGTATCAGGGTGCCGAAGAAGCGAATCTTCTCCCCATCCGTCGAGACTGG
>OMIK01000033.1 GCA_900299075.1 Chlorobi bacterium Chlorobi_1 | reverse complement strand
CCGGGAGCGCCGAACTCCAGTTCGGCCTGGAGCCGAAGGCTCCTGTTTCCGGCACCTGGTAAATTTTCGTGGTAACGGCTCGGAGCCTGAGAGTGGCAGCCATAAACGCATCATACCGGCAATCAAGGCTTGGAGAGCTCTGCCCGTTGCCTTATCGCCAGAATCGGCCCCGTCGCAAAGCATATCGACCGGGAATCGGCGGTCTGCCTGTGGTTTCCGGTAAGGAAAAACAGGTCGCCCCTACAGGGCTTGCTCAATACTCTGTATCGTGTCCCCGGGTTCGCTGCGCTTACCCGGGGCTACCGATATGCCGCCCCTCTGGGGCTCAATACCCGAGCCCCGTCAGGGGCGAACTATGGGTAGCGGCGCCACCAGCCAACGTGTTTGACTTCAGCCCCGTAGGGGCGGCATATGGGTAACTGTTGCTCAGCGTTACCACGATATTCTTCCAAGAACCACAAAGAAAAAGGCGGCGCCGTTTTGCGGCGCCGCCTTTCTTCGACGGTCGTGGAGGCCAGGGATCAGGCTTCGATGCCTTCGAGGCGGTCCTCCAGGTCGGAGTAGATCTCCTGCAGCTTCTCGATCATGTCGGGGTCTGCCGACCACATTCCGCGGCCGCTCGCTTCGAGCATGCGCCCGACGATGTTCTTGAATGCCTTGGGGTTGAGCTTCATCAGCTTGTCGCGCATGGCCGGGTCGAAGGCGTAGGTCTGTGCCGCCTCCTTGTAGACCCAGTCGTCGACGCCCTTGGTGACGGCGTCCCAGCCCAGCATATAGGTGAAGCGGTTGCTGATCTCGGTGGCGCCGCTGTGGCCCTGCGCCAGCATCCCCTCGAACCACTTCGGGTTGAGCAGCTTGGTGCGGAACTCCACCTTCAGCGCCTTCTCGGCGTCGTCCACCTTGATGTCTGCCGTGAAGGTCTCGACGTAGTTCAGCTTCACGCTGTCGCCCTTCGGGTTGCGGCGGCGGGCGGAGAGCTGCAGCGCGCCCGACGAGGAGAAGTAGCGGTCGATGTCGGAGATGCCGTACTCGGCCGAGTCGACCTGCTGCACGACGCGGTCCACGGTGCCGAGCAGGCTCTTGAGGATGTCGGACTGCTCGTCGCCGTAGCGGTTGCCGCCGTAGGCGAAGCTGGTGCGCTTGACGAACATGTTGTCCAGGTCCTCCTCGCTCTCCCACGCGGAGTCCTCGATCAGCTCCTCGACCTGCGAGCCGTAGGTGCCAGCGGCCTGGGTGAAGATGCGCGAGGTGGCGCTCTCGAAGTCCTTGCCCTGGGCCATCGCCTCTTCGACATGCTTCCTGATGTGGTTCATCTCGAGCGGTTCGATCGCCCTTGCGGCATCCTTCACCAGCTTGTCGAGCAGCTCGACGAGCACGCCGAAGGTGTCGCGGAAGATCGAGCTGATCTGCATCAGGACGTCGATCCTCGGGCGGCCCAGCTTCTCGAGCGGCACGAGGCGGTAGTGGCTGATCTTGTTCTGCGCGTCGTAGGCCGGCTCGGCGCCCATGAGGGCGATGATGACCGCCACGGCCTCACCCTTGCTCTTGATGGTGTCGAGGCCCCAGAGCACCTGGGCGATGGTCTCCGGATAGTCGCCGTTGTTCTCCTCCTGGTGCTTGCGGATGATCGTGTCGGCGATCTGCTTGCCGCGCTTGAAGGCCAGCTCGGAGGGGATCCTCCACGGGTCGATGGCGTGGATGTTGCGGCCGGTCGGCAGCACGCTCGCGCCGTCGCGGACCAGGTCGCCGCCGGGGCCCGACGGGAGGTACTCGCCGTTGAGCGCGCGGACGAAGCTCTTCATCTCGTTGCTGTTGTCCTGCAGCCCCTGCCTGAGGGCGCGGCCCTCCTGGATGGCGGTGTTGATGGCGGAGGCCATCTCCTCGCTCACCTTCGCGCCGTCGGTCAGGACGCTGAAGACGGTGGCGGGGTTGCCGTTGCCGAAGACGGTCTGCTCGATGAACTCCCTGGTGTGGTCGTCGATCTGCTCCCTGAGCCTGATCGCCTTCGGGTCCCCCTTGCGGGACTTCGTGGCGAGCGAGCCGTAGTCGCCCCAGGCCGATTTCGCGCCGATCGCGGCCATGAAGATCGATGGGAGCGAGTTCTCGTTGCCGCGCACCTTCAGGTACTCGGAGACGGTGGTGACCTGCGTCGACGGGTCCGGCGTCTCGCCGAAGACGTGCAGGGCGTTCGAGATGAGCTTGCCCTCGAGCTCGAGCAGGTAGGTGTAGAGGCGGCTGATGTAGTCGTTGAACGGCTCGCCCTCGACCCTCGGGCAGTCGTCCGTCAGGTTGAGGTTCTCGGCCTTCTCGACGATGGCCATCTCGGTCTCGACGTCCACGATCTTCTCCAGGCCGCGCTCGCGGTAGTCGTTCAGCATCTCCTTGAAGGCCGGGAGCTCCTTGTAGAGGCCGGCGCGCGAGAGCGGCGGGATGCTGTGGGAGATCATGGTCGCGTAGCCGCGGCGCTTGGCGATGTTCGCCTCGCTCGGGTTGTTGACCGGGTAGATGTAGAAGTGCGGCACCTCGCCGAGCAGGATGTCGGGCCAGCACTCGCCGGTGACGCCGAGCTGGAGGCCGGGCATCCACTCGACCGTGCCGTGCATGCCGACGTGGACGAGCGCATGGGCGCCGAACTCGCGGCTGATCCAGCGGTAGAAGGCGATGTACTGGTGGTGCGGCGCGTTCTCCTTGTCGAAGAGCAGGCGCATCGGGTCGCCCTGGATGCCGAGGCGCGGCTGGACGCCGATGAAGATGTTGCCGAACTGCACGCCGCCGATGAAGAGCCTGTCGGGGCCGACCGGCACGATGTCGCCGGGGAAGCCGCTCCAGCGGGCCTCGATGCGCTCGCGCTCGTGGTCCGAGGTGATGGCGTTGTAGGTCTGGCGGTCGATGGCGAAGCAGTCGGGCTCATGGGCCTGGATCTCGTAGTCCGTCGCGCGGTCGAGCTGCTTGAGCAGCTCCTCGGCGCTCTCCGGGAGCTGGCCGACGCTGTAGCCCTCCTTCTGGAGCTGGCGGAGCATCGTCATGAGCGACTTCGGCACGTCGAGCAGGCCGGCGCTCGCCTTCTTGCCCATGCCCGGCGGGTAGTCGTAGACGACGAAGGCGACCTTCTTGTCGCGGTTCGCCGTGCGGCGGAGTTCGGAAAACTTCTTCGCTATGGTCGCGAGGCGGTCGAGGCGGTCGGGCAGGGTATGCAGGCGGCCGTCCCTGATGGCGCCGGTAACGACCGGGCAGACCGCGCCGTCCATCTCGGGGAGGGCGAAGGTCATTGCCGACTGGAGCGGCACGACACCCTGGTTCTTCCAGGAGTCGATGTCCTGGACGAAGAGCGGGTGGGAGACCACGTACGGGGCGTTGATCTTGCCGAGGATCTCCTCGCGCGCCTCGGCCGAAGCGCCCGGCGTGGTGGCACCGGCGGGGCCGCCGACGAAGCCGAAGCCCATCAGGTTGATGAGCATGTCCATTTTGGTGTGGGTGAACCACTCGCGTGCGGCGACGTGGCCCTCGACGCCCATCACGAACACCGGCAGCGGGTTCAGCCCCTTCGCCTCGATGGCGCGGATGGTGTTGTCGATGTACTCCTTCTCCTGCAAGAGGTGCTTGCGGAAGAAGAGCATGCCGACGTTCGGCTGCTTGTCTGATCCCTTTTTATGCTTGTGCAGCCACTTCTCGTAGTGGTGCAGGTCCTTCTGGTACTCCGGGCAGTCGGGGTGGTAGAAGCCCATCGTCGGGATCTCCTGCACCTTGCCGGCCTTGACCTCGACGTCGAAGTACTCGGCCATGATATAGTTGAACATGGAGGCCAGGTTCTCGGCCGTCGGGTGCATCCAGTAGGTGTACACCTGCATCCAGTTCTTGAAATCCTTCGCCTTCTTCGGGATCAGCGGCAGCATGGTCCGCATGATCTTCAGGAGCTTCATGTAACCGTAGAGCGCATCCTCGTCGCGCCCTTTAACCAGCATCTTGGCGACCTTCTTGACGATGTCGGGCATGCCGCTGCCGTCCTCGGAGACCACGTAGTTGCCGACCTTCGTCAGGTGCATCACCTCCGGCATCGACTCGTAGGCGAAGATCGTCTTCACCCGCGACCGGTCGATCTGCTCCTGCAGCCAGTCCGCCTGCCCCTTGAACTGGATCAGGGTGGTGAAGATGCAGTCAGCCTCATGGATCGCCTGCGCGGCTGCGGGGTTCCTGTTCTCGAGGTCCTGGTCGGTCCACTGGGTCAGCTCGGCGTTCTTGCCGACCATCTCCCTTACCTCCCTCCATACCCGCTGGTTGCATTGCTCCATGCCGACGACGGCGGCAATCCGGATTTTCTCGCCCATAGATGACTTAAGATGTGCTTTGATTGGCGGATACCCTGCCGGCATTCATATTTCGTGACTGCAAACAGCCGTACCCAGAGTCTTTTCAGGAATACGCAATGTAATAAATCCTGTTTGTATATACCGCAGGAAAATAAAAAGCCCCTCCGGATGGAGGGGCTTGCAAGAAGAACAGGTGTGGACCGGAGTCCGTAGTGGCTCAGTAGAGCAGGTCTACGCCCGCGACGAACATACGACCCGGAGCCGGGTACCCCTCACCTTCGGAATACATCGTGTTGAACACGTT
>OMIK01000032.1 GCA_900299075.1 Chlorobi bacterium Chlorobi_1 | reverse complement strand
GAAACGCCGCCGGCAGATCGGGCAGCGCGTGAAGGTGACCGTGCACGAGGTCGACATGACGCGGCGCACCATCGACCTGACGCTGGCCTGACGGACCGTTTCCATCCGGATATTTCATCAGAGGCTGTCTCGAAAGCAAAATCGGGACAGCCTTTTGTTTTTTATCCCGGGAGCGCCGGGCTCCAGCCCGGCATCTTTTTCTTTTCTCAAGAGGAAGTCAGCACCGCGAGTGTCATGCCAGGCACGAAGCAGATGGAGTGTCCGGTGTTTTTGGAATGCCGAACTGGAGTTCGGCGCTCCCGGGGTTACGGCGCTTCCTGCGCCGCCATGGTGTCGATATATCGCCGCACGTCGAACTTCCTGGCGCAACCGGAGGCGTTCATGTACCTGACCTTCCCGAAAACCGGCCGTTCGAACCAGGGGCGGTCGTGCAGGCCGCCGATGGACCAGGCGATCCCGGTGTAGCCGTTCGGGTCGCGCCCGTCGAGGGCGTACCGGTCATTGAGCAGCACGGCGATGTCGAAGGCGGCTGCCGGGGAGGGGCTCCATTCGAGGAGCTTCTTCGCCCAGTACATCCGCAGGTAGCCGTGCATGGCGCCGGTTCGCACCAGGCAGGATTGCGCGGCGTTCCAGAGCGGGTCGTGCGTCTCGGCGCGTTCGAACTCCCCTGCGGAGTAGAGGTGCTCGCGGCGGTCGCCGGCGTGCTCCGCCAGCGTTGCCTTGGCCCACGCCGGGATCCCCTCGAACGAGTCGTAACGATCGTTATGGAAG
This sequence comes from Chlorobi bacterium Chlorobi_1, assembly GCA_900299075.1. GTDB lineage: Bacteria > Bacteroidota > Chlorobiia > Chlorobiales > Chlorobiaceae > Chlorobaculum. Next base: position 7,485 of record OMIK01000032.1, on the reverse strand, counting down.
CAGTAGTTTTCCGCAAGCTCCCGCCGGATGAAAAGCTCTTCCACGAAAGCTTCGCGGCCCGCCATGCCCGAGCCGCTCCGCAGGGCCGACAGCACGGCATGCTGGGCGCTCAGCTGGCCGAAATGGAGGTAGGGCGACAGGCCCGACACGCATCCGGCGTTCGGGTCGTTCCTCGACTCCGCGTAGCGGGGGAGGGTGTGGCCGATGAACCGCTGCAGCCTGTTTTCGGCAGCTTCCCCTCCGGGCGCCAGGGCAACCGGTTCTACGGAACGGTCGACATGGAAACCAGCGGCTATGGTGCCCCAGTCGACCGGGGGGCGGCGGATCGTCGAGGGCTGGAAGCGGGGCGCCGGTTCAGGGAAGGGGGTGAGGAACTCGCCGGCCAGCGCGTTGAGCTTCGGGCGGATCGTCCGTGCCGCGAACTCCTGTTTCGGCGATGCGAACCAGCAGGGGACGATGTTGTGCGCATCAACCTCGCAGATCGGGCAGGCCAGTCGTTCAGCGGCCTGCCGCTTCCATGATCGGGGCAGCTTCAACGGGGAGAAGTCGGCCACGACCGCCCCGGCGCCGATCGCTGCGGCGTGGGCGGTGAGCGTTTCGGCCGGATTGCCGGGGAGCACCGCCATGGCTATGCCGATCGCCCTCAGGTCTGCCTCGGCCTCTTCAAGCCCCCGGAACATGAAGTCGTAGTGACGCCAGGGGGCTCCGAGGAATGCGGGGGCAAGGGTGAACACCACTTCGATCGGCTGGCCGAGTGCGTTCGCCTTGTCGCAGGCGTGGAGCAGTGCCCAGTTGTGTCGTACCCGCTGGTCGCGCGACATCCAGTAGATCACCGGTCCGCGGCGCTCATCACATGAGTTCAGACGGCGGATTCGCCGGTGATCAACCATTGGCGCAGTTCCGCTCAATGCCTGCCCTCCCTGGTATCACCTACGACGCCTGCGTAATCGAGGAAGTTCAGCAGAAGCGTGCGGCCCGTCCTGGCGTACTCGTCATGCAAACGGTCGAATTCGGCCATCAGGCTGGCGCGATCCATGGCCATGAGGTCGGGGTCGAGCCGGGTCCATGTTGCGAACATCTCACGCGTCATCTCAAAATGGCACTGTATTCCCCATGCCTGTCCGCCGACCCGTACCACCTGGTTCCTGCACCCCTGTCCCGTTCCCAGAAGCACCATGCCACCTGTGGTCACGACGGTTTCCCCGTGAAGCTGGAAGACCCGAAGGCGTTCCGGGAGTCCCCGGAACAGAGCGTCGCCCCTCCCTTCCGGTGTGAGCGTGACGGTGTAGGGCGTGCCGTCGGGTTCGTGGAACCCGACCTCTTTGGACGGAGCGGGGACGACGCTGCCTCCGGCGGCCTTTACCAGTACCTGAAGGCCGAGGCAGATCCCGAGGCAGGGGATGCCAGCCTCGAGTACCTGGCGCATCAACCGGAGTTCCAGCGCCATGGAGGGGGTGGTGTCGTTGGCGCTCTGCGGACCGCCCAGGACGATGACGCAGGCGAAGCCGCAGGGGTCCGGAAGGGCTTCGTCTTTCGACAGGTCCCTGCATTCGAAGTCGATGGAGCGTTCGCGCAGCAGGCCGAGCAGCAGGCCGGGCCCCTCATGGGAGATGTTCTGCACGATCAGCACCTTGTTGTTCATTGCGGGCGGGTCAAGGGGTTCCGGGATACCGTTCAGTTGAAAGATAGCGGCTCGAAGCTGTATCGGGCAACTCTTTTCTCCTTGTGGACGATACCTGCAGGTGTGTATGGTCGAGATGCGTAGCTTTTACACTATCCGGGCTGTAAATTTCGCTATCAGGCCGTTTTCTGATGGTTTTGCGGTGCCGCGGGCGTGATTTTCTTCGTGTCGTCACGCATCGGATGGACGGTTAAGCTCTCTTTTTCCCTATTAATTTTATTGAATATGTGCTAAATATACGCAGGTGTATTTTTATGTTTCCCCCTCATCAGCTCTTTCATTTGTCATGCCCGTCAGCAGTTTGATGTTTTCCTGTCGATTTTCCATGACCCGGCATGTTTTTTGTATGACTAATCTGACATCCGTGCCCGTATCGGGGTACGGTCCGTGCGTGGCCGGAGGCTTCGCTTCAGGCTGGAAAGAAAACGAAATCGGGGGAGATCCATGATCCAGTTGCAGCAACCGGCGACAGCCGGAGATATCAGGGTGGCAGTGATTGATGCCGACCATGCATTTCGGGATAATATGGTCGATTTTCTCAATCGTCAGGGATACCGGGCTTCAGGCTATGGTTCTGCGGGCGATTTCTACCGTCAGATGCTGTCGAACCGGTGCGACCTCGTGGTCATCGATTTCGCGCTCGAGGACCATGGGGGCCTTAACCTGAGCGAGTATGTCAGGAAAAACAGCGATGCAGGCATCGTCATGCTCTGCCCTTCGTCCGACATCGAGAGCCGCCTTGCAGGATACGCATCCGGAGCGGACGCCTGCCTGGTCAAGCCGGTCGACGGCCGTGAACTGGCCTCCCTGATCGCGAACATGGTCGACCGCAGGGAGCGCTCCCGGCCAGGAATCGCTGCCCCCCGTTCAGCCGTCGAGGCCAGGACGGCTGAGGCTGCCTCCATCTGGCGGCTTTTCAGGAGCGACTGGTCACTGCATAGCCCGAAGGGTGATGCAGCTCCGCTTACCGCCAAGGAGTACGAATTCATGCTCTCGCTGGCTATGCAGAGCAGCGCCATAGTAACCCGCCAGTACATCCTCAAGATCCTCGGATACCAGTCTGACGACAAGGGGAACCGGGCGCTGGAGTCCCTGATCTACCGGCTACGCAAGAAGATCGAAGAGATGGGGTGCGGATTCCCGGTGAAAACCTATCGGGGCATCGGCTATAGCCTCTCCGCCGCCGTCGTGTTGTCGTAACTCCCCCCCCTTGACCATCTTGCCCGGAGCGTTGTGAGCGTCCTGGCGGGCTATTCCAGACCCGCCTTTTTCCTCGCTTCCGCATCCTGCTGCCAGCCGCCCCCGAGGGCGACGTGGAGGGCTGCGGCGTCCTGAAGCTGGCGGGCGCGCGCCTGCAAGAGGCCGATTCGCGCCTGGCGGTACTGCGTGTCGGCAACGATCACCTGCACATATCCTGCAAGGCCGGAGCGGTAGTTCGCCTGGGTGAGGTCGAGTGCGAGCTTCGTATCCCTGACGGCCCGGGACTGCGCATCGGCCAGTTCGGCGTCGTGGCCGAGCGCCCGGAGGAGGTCGGCCACCTGGGCGAATGCGCCCAGCACGGTCTGGCGGTAGAGGGCGAGGCTCTGGTCGCGGGCCGCGATCGCAGCCCTGCGTTTCGCGTTCAGCGTGCCTCCGTTGAAGAGGGGTTGCGCCACCCCTGCGCCGATCCCCCAGAAGCCGTTGCCGCTATCACCGAGCCCCTGCATCTCGCTGCTGGTGCGTTCATAGGTCCCGTTGAGGGTGATGCTCGGGAGCATGGCGGCCGTCGCTACGCCGATGGCGGCGTTCGACGCGTGCAGCCTCGCTTCGGCGGAGAGGATGTCGGGGCGCTGGCGGACCAGCTCCGACGGCAGCGACAGGGGGAGCTTTTCCGGCAGGGAGATGGCGGAAAGCTTCAGTTCCGGAGCTCGCCATTCGGCCGGCGTCCTGCCGACCAGCGCTGCCAGCAGGTGCTCCGCCTGGCTGAGCTGCTGCCGGACGGGCGGGAGGCTCGCCTCGAGCGAGTCGAGCTGCCCCTGCAGTGAAGCCATGGCGGCGTAGGTGGCGATCCCCGACCGGTACTGCGTTTGGGCAATGGAGAGCTGCTCCTTCTGGATGGAGATCAGCTGCTCGATCTCGTCGATCTGCTCACGGTAGGCCGCGATGGCGATGCAGGTGTTGACGATGTTGCCGGAGAGCATCATGTAGGTGCCGGCCGTCTCGGCACGCTGCTGGTCGACCTGCGCCCCGAGACCCTCGACGGCGCGGCGCTGGCCGCCGAAGAGGTCGAGCGCATAGCTTACCGAAACCGAGAGGGTTGAGAGGTTGAGGATCGTGCCCGTCTTCGCGCTTCCGCCGGCAGACGATGGCAGGTTGCCCCTCGACTGGTTGAAGCCGGCGCCTACCTGCGGGAAGAAGAGCCCCTTTCCGGCACGCAGGTTCTCCTGGCTCTGACGGAGGCTGGCCTGCGCGGCCAGGAGGCCGGGGTTCCCGGCGAGCCCGGCGGCAACCGTCGAGTCGACTGCCGGGGAGCGGAAGGAGCGCCACCAGTTCGCCGCAGGTCCGGCACCCTCGTCGAAACGGGGGGCGGCGAACTCCGGCCCCGTGTGCCTGGAAGGGGATTCCGGGTGGTCGTAGGCCTTGGCCTGGGGCGCTTCCGGCCTGACGAAATCGGGGCCGACGGCGCATCCCGACAGCGACAGCAGGCCGATGCCCAGGAGCGCCGCAAGCCCCGGCCGCGACGTCGCGCGCTTAGTTGCTTTTCGCTGCATCTTCACCGATGTAGATATCGACAAGTTGACCTGGGTACAGGGTGAGCCCCTGCGGCTTCGAGAAGCTGAAAAGCAGCGGCAGAACCCGGACGTCGACACGCTCGGTCCGCTGGCTCGACAGCTCGATCTTCGGCGTAACGTTCGGCTGGAACCTGACGAACTTCAGCGGCACGGTTACCTCCGTGCCCCGGATCGACATGCGGGCATGCATCTTCGACGGATCCGGCAGGCGCTGGATCAGGATCTCGTCCACGTAGCAGCGCACGGCCAGGTCGTCGTTCATGCTGCCCATCACGATGACCGGCGCGAAGCCACCGGTGTAGGTGCTGTAGCCGCCCTGGCTCGAGATGAAGCTCCCTGCGGAGGTGTTGACCGACAGGATCGTGCCGGCGGATACCGACTTGAGGAGGTACTTCGAGAGCAGGGCTTCGGCGGCCTGCGCCTGCTTCCGGGCGAGTTCGACCCCTGCCTTCGCCGACCGGACGGCGTTGTTCGAGGTGTCGAGGGCGTCCCTGCTGACCGAACGCTCGTCGATCTCCCACGACGCCTTGAGCTTGGCGTTCTGCGCCTGCACGTTCGCCAGGCTGGCGGCGGCAACCTCGGCCTGCGCCTTCGCCGACTCCGCCGTGGCGCGCTGCACCCGGTCGTCGAGCTCGAGCAGCGGCGTGCCGGCCTTCACCTTCTGCCCTTCGGCCACCAGCACCCGCAGCACCGTTCCCGATACCTCGGGGTAGATGTTGACGTTGGAGCCGCTCGTCTGCGCGCTCTCGATGATGCCGTTGGCGTAGATCCCCTTCGGGTAGGGGTTCGATGCGGGCTTGAAGGCGGGCGGCTGGGGATTCGGGCGGATCTTCGTGAAGAAGGCGTTGCCGATGCCGAACAGGATGCCGACGACCGCCAGCCCTATCAGGATTTTATTTCTCATGCAGGTGGTTTTTTTCTACTCCGGTGATTTTTCCGTCCTCCATCTTCAGGATCGTGTCGGCATACTCGTAGATCCTGCTGTCGTGCGTCACGATGATGATGCAGCGGTTCTCGTCGAGGATCCGGGTCTTGACGAACTCCACGATCTTCCTGCCGGTGTCGCCGTCGAGCGATGCGGTCGGTTCGTCGAAGATGAGGATGTCGGGCTTGCCCACGATAGCGCGGGCGATCGCCACGCGCTGCTGCTCGCCGCCGCTCAGCTTGACCGGCTGCAGGTTCGCCCGGTCCTTCAGCCCCACGACCTCGAGGTACTCCATCGAACGTCGCATCGCCTCGTTCCACTCGACCTTCTTCAGGATCAGCGGGATGGCGACGTTCTCGAGGGTGGTCAGGCGCGGGAAGAGGTGGTAGTCCTGGAAGACGAAGCCGATCCTCTTCAGCCGGAGGTCGGCGAGCTCGTCGTCGCCCATTGCCCAGAGGTCCCTCCCCTCCACGGTCACCTTGCCGCCGTTCGGCTTCAGGATGCCCGAGACCATGCTCAGGAGGGTGGTCTTGCCGCTTCCCGAAGGGCCGACGATATAGAGCATCTCGCCGTGCTGCACCTCGAAGCTTGCGTCGCGCACCGCCATCGTCCGGGCCTCGCCCTCGCCGAACCACTTCGCCATGTTGCTTGCCCGTATCAGCGCTTCGCCCATATCACCCCCTGAAGATGTCGAACGGTTGGATCTGGAGCACCTTGCGCACGCCGATGTAGCTCGAGATGCCGGCGATCACCACCACCATCAGCAGGGCGAACCCGAGGATCGTGAAGGTGGTCTGCGCGGCATACTCCGGAAGCCTGAGCTTCGCAATCGTCATGAAGGTCGATGCCGCCCCGACGCCGAGCCCGTAGCCCACGAGCGAGGTGAAGAAGGACTGGAAGAGGATCATGGAGATCAGCTCCCGTCCCTTGGCCCCGATCGCCTTCATCGCCCCGAACTTGTCGAGGTTCTCGAGGATGAAGGTGTAGAAGGTCTGCCCCGAGATGGAGAGTCCGACGATGAAGCTGATGGCCGTCATGAGCATGATGTTCATCCCCATGCCGGTCTTGTAGGTGTAGAAGTCGGAGATCTTCCTGACGAACTGCTCGCTGGTGAGGGCGTCGTACCCGATCTTCCTGATCTCCCGCTGGATGCGGGGGATGTCGGTGTCGCTCTTCGGCTCGATCAGCACATAGGAGGTGGTGAAGCGTGCCGACGGGATGTAGGTGACGGCGCGCTTGAAGGTGGTGTAGAGGGTCGGTACGCCGAACAGCCCCGACGAGGCGACCCTGGCGAGGCCGACGATCACGCCCCGGTTGTCGTTGATCTCGAACTCGGTGCCCACCGTCGGCTTCTCCAGCTTGGCGTACTCGGCATCCTTGACTACCAGGAAGGCGTTCTCGGCGAAGATGTCCTCAATCTTCCCCTCGATCAGCTCGGGCCTGCCGAAGAGGGTGGCGTCGTCGAGGCCGATGACCGTCACGCTCTGGAAGGTGCCGTCCTTGAGCTTCACCTGCGCCCCGCCGTAGTAGAGCGGCACGGCGTACCTCACCCCCTCGATGCTCCGCGAGGTGGAGAGCACATAGTCCGGCATGGGGATGCTGCTGATGGTGTTGTTGACCGCAGGGTCCATCACCCAGATCCTGGCGCCGATGTTGTAGACCGGGGCGCAGGACTTGGCGAGGATGCCGGTGAACATCGACATCATCATCACCATCAGGAACACCGCGAAGGTGATCCCCACCAGGAGGGCGGTGAACTTGCTCTTGTCGTTCACCAGCAGCTTGAGGGCTATTCTGAAGATCCCTTTCAACCTCGTGCTTCCCGTATAACGGTTACTCGAACTCGATGAGCGCCTGCCCGCTCTTGACGGCTTCGCCGACCGAAGCGAGGATCGCCTTGACCTTGCCGGCGACGTGCGCCGTGATGTTCGTCTCCATCTTCATCGCCTCGAGCACCACCAGAAGGTCGTTCACCTGGAGCTGCTGCCCCTGCTGGACGTTGATGCGCTGCACGATCCCCGCGATGGGGCTGCGGCACACCTTGTCGTCGGGAAGGCCGTCCGCCGCAGGAGCGTGCGGGGGGTAGGGACGGGGGGTGGCCTCCGGAG
>OMIK01000031.1 GCA_900299075.1 Chlorobi bacterium Chlorobi_1 | reverse complement strand
GAGAAGGGCGGGCCGGCCTCCGATACGCATTCTGTTTCAGTCAAGCCTACACCATAGTCTCCTATCATCATGAGAATTATTCTGTACCTGGGCAAAGGCGGAGTGGGAAAGACCACCGTCTCCGCATCTACCGCCACCGCCATCGCCCGCAGCGGCAAGCGTGTGCTGATCATGAGCACCGATGTCGCCCACAGCCTCGCCGATGCGCTTGGCGTGGAGCTCAGCTCCAGCCCAGTCGAGGTCGAGAAAAATCTCTTCGCCATGGAGGTGAACGTCCTGGCAGAGATCAGGGACAACTGGAACGAGCTCTATTCGTACTTCTCGTCGATCCTCATGAACGATGGCGCCAACGAGATCGTGGCCGAAGAGCTGGCCATCGTGCCCGGCATGGAGGAGATGATCAGCCTCCGCTACATCTGGAAGGCCGCCAAGTCCGGACTCTACGACGCCGTCGTGGTGGACGCCGCACCGACCGGCGAAACCATGCGCCTGCTCGGCATGCCCGAATCCTACGGCTGGTACTCCGAGAAGATCGGCGGCTGGCACTCGAAGGCGATCGGTTTCGCTGCTCCGCTCCTCAGCAAGTTCATGCCGAAGAAGAACGTCTTCAAGCTCATGCCCGAGATCAACGAGCACATGAAGGAGCTGCACGGGATGCTGCAGGACAAGAGCATCACCACCTTCAGGGTCGTGCTCAACCCCGAGAACATGGTCATCAAGGAGGCGCTCCGCGTCCAGACCTACCTGAACCTCTTCGGTTACAAGCTCGACGCGGCCGTCGTCAACAAGGTGCTGCCGTCGAGCTCGAACGACCAGTACCTGCAGGCGCTCATCGACCAGCAGCAGAAGTACCTCAAGGTCATCGACAACTGCTTCTACCCGGTGCCGATCTTCAAGGCGAAGCAGTCTCCGAAGGAGGTCATCAGGCCCGACAACCTGCACGAGCTGAGCCAGGAGCTCTTCGAAGGCCGGAACCCCATCGATGTGCTCTACTCCAACGACAAGACCCAGTCGCTGGAGAAGGTCAATGGCAAGTACGTGCTGAGCCTCTACCTGCCGAACGTCGAGGTCGACAAGCTCGCGGTGAACATCAAGGGCGACGAGCTCCTGGTGGACATCAACAATTTCCGCAAGAGCATCATCCTGCCGAACGTACTGGTCGGACGCAAGACCGAAGGCGCCGACTTCGCTCAGGGAACCCTGAGCATCACCTTCACGAACTGAGCGGGGCTGTTTCCAGCGTCATGCAAGGCGGGCCGCTGAAAAGCGGCCCGCTTTTTTTATGGGGGGATGCCGGACGCGTAGAGGACTTATGGGACCAATAGGTCGAATAGGGCTTATGGGGGGCGAGTCCGGAATATGCTGCCTGATTATTCCTACAGGTCCTGTCAGCTCACCCGACCATGAGTTTTCCGCTCAGCCGTGTGGGTATCGCGGGGTCGCCGCAGACCTGCAGCAGCTCGGCTGCCGTACGGTGCAGGAAGGGGTGTATCGGGTTGTCGATGTCGAGGAGGGGGACCAGCACGAACTTCCTGCGGTGCAGCTCGGCGTGCGGGATGGTCAGGAGTTCGTCCTGCATGCAGAGGCTCCCGTAGAGCAGGATGTCGAGGTCGATGGTCCTGGGGCTCCATCTGAGGTAGTCGTCAGGCCGGCCAAGCAGCCGTTCGATCTCCTTGCACCGGGCTCTCAGCGAAACGGGGTCGAGGGCGGTTTCGATCTTCACGACGGCGTTGAAGAAGTCCGCCTGATCCACATTTCCCACCGGTTCGGTCATGTAGACCCTGGAGAGGGCAGTAACTGCTGCCTGTGGCGTCACGGCAAGGAGGTCGACGGCATGCTGCAGGTTTGAGAGCCGGTCGCCGATGTTCGAACCGATACCGATATAGGCGCTGCTGGTGCCCATCTGTTCAGGCCCGGTCGATCTGGTGTTCGGCTTCGGCGAAATCGCAGAGGCCGCCGAGCGGCAGGCTCCGTTTCCTCACCTTCACCGTGACCCCGTTGAGCGACGGGAACTGCAGCATGAGGGCTTCGGCGATCCGGCATGCCAGCGACTCGATGAGCGCCGCCTTCCGCCCGGTCACGATCTCCCTGATGGTTTCGTAGGCGAGGGTGTAGTCGACCGTTTTCGAGACGTCGTCGGTTTCGGCTGCCGGCCTGAAATCGAAACGCAGCTCGGCATCGACCTCATACCTGCCGCCGAGCCGCCGCTCCTCTTCGTGCACGCCGTGCCAGGCGTAGAATTCGGCATTGACCAGCCTGATGCATGATCGGTGGGAAGCGTTCATCGTCGTCGGGTCGGGAAGTTGTCGCGGTTGCATAGAGGAGTGAATGTACTCCTTTCGCCCCTCCATTGCAAAACTGGCGGGGATTCCTCCTCCTTTGCGGTGTTACTGTGTGCAGGATGAATACAGAATAATGCTTAACTTGTAAAGTATCTTCGATGCGGGGTGTTCCTGTTGCCTGCATCGTACCGCCACCGTCCATAGCGCCCTTCATCCAGGGGGGCGATAACGCCGATGCAATCGTCTTTTGCAGCCCGGACACGGTCGGCCGCATTGTCGGCTCAGAACCTCTTACCTCGATGGTGAAACAATGACCGGATCACAAACGCAGCCAGACGGGGATGTCGACGGCCGTGACTTCCGAAGCAGCTTCGGTTCCCTGTTCCTCAGGCATCTCCTCGACAATCCCGCATCGATGTCGTGGATCTACGATCCCGGCGACGCACGCTACCTCTTCTGTTCAGAAGCCGCCATTGCGCTCTACGGGCGCAAGCCGGAAGAGATGGCGGCGCTCGGCATCAACGAGGTGTTGACCGGTGATGCTGCCCGCCGGATCATGAGCGAGGTTGGTGGCGCTTCTGCCAGCTATTCCCCGAACTTCCGGTTCGACGAGTACCGCGACGATGGTTCCGTGTTCCATACGGAGGCGACGGTTGCATACGAAGGAGCCGGTGCGCGCCGCCTTGTGGTTGGCACGACGCGTGACGTGACCGGTGAGCGGCGGCGGCGGTGGATCATCCGCGACAGCGATTCACTGTTGAACTTCATCGCCGAGAATGCGGGTGACCTCATCTGGACCTACGATTTCCAGCTGGACCGCTATACCTACGTGTCGTCCGCGATCATGAAACTGAGGGGTTTCACCCCGGAAGAGGCGCTCGAGCAGCGGCTTCTGGACGCGCTTACCCCTGCGTCGGCGGAAAAGGCCAGCCGCCTGGTGGTCGAGCGGATCGAAGCGCTGAAGCGGGGGGACATGTCGGCCAAGTTCGGCATCGACGAATTCGAGCAGGTGTGCAAGGACGGGTCGACCGTCATGACCGAAGTGATGAGCACCTTCGTGCTCGACGAGCGCGGCCAGGTTACCGGCATCGTCGGAGTCGCGCGAGATATAACCGAAAGGATACAGAAGGAGGAGCTGCAGAAAGAGCTGGAAAAAAAGCTGTACGAGGCCCAGAAAAACGATTCGATCGGCCGTATCGCCGGCGGCGTCGCCCATGAGCTGAACAACGCCCTGACCCCTATCGCCGGTTACGCGGAGATGCTGCGAAAGGTACTGCCCCACGAGATGTACGGCTACATCGACGCGATAGCGGGTTCTGCCAGCCGAGCCGCCTCCCTGATCGACCAGCTGCTCGATTTCACGCGATCGCAGTTCCTCGACCTCCGGGCCATCGACCTGCAGGATGCCGTGCTCAGTTTCGAGCAGCTGCTTCGCAGCAGCATCAGGGAGAACATCGAGCTGAGCATACGGCATGACGGCTCCTCCCCCAGGGTCAGGATCGACCTTCAGAAATTCCGGCAGATCATCGTCAACCTCGCCCTCAACGCCCAGGATGCGATGCCCCTGGGGGGGCGGATATCGGTCGATATCGGGACGGCGCTTCTGGATGGTCACGAGGCGGATGCGACCGGCATGTCCGAGGGCCCCTGCGCAAGGTTCGTCGTGGCCGACGACGGGGCGGGAATCCCTCCCGAAGCGCTTCCGAACATCTTCGATCCCTTCTTCACGACCAAGCATGAGCGACTCGCTTCAGGGCTCGGCCTGTCGTCGGTCTACGGTATCGTCAAACAGCTTGGCGGGCATATCCGGGTCGACAGTGCCCTCGGTTACGGAACCACCATGAGCATCAGCCTGCCGCTGTTTGTGCCGGCCGATGGCTTCGGGGATGGCAACGGGGAGGCCGGCCGGGAGTCCGGGAGCTCCGGCGCGAGGACCATCATGATCGTCGAGGACGACCCGATGGTCCGAAGCCTGATCCTCGATATCCTCGGGGAGGAGGGCTATCTGCTGCTCGAGGCTGAAAATGCGGAGGCGTGCCTCAGGAAGGCCACAGAGCATGGTGGCCCGATCGATCTGCTGCTGACCGACATCATCATGCCAGGGATGAACGGCACACAGCTCGCAGACGAGATCGGTGCGATGCATCCCGGCATCTGCGTCCTGTTCATGTCGGGTTATGACCGGAACATGATCACCGAAAGCATCCTGCTGCCCGAGAACCACCACTTCCTCAGGAAACCCTTCTCCGCCAGGGAGCTCGCCTCCATCGTCGATAGCCTGGTTGCTCCCCGGGGCAGCTGACCCCGCCAACCCGCCCGCCTGGCGCCGCTATCCGGCAATCTGCTGCAGCGGACGCAATAAGGGCCGCCAACCTGAAAATATTCTGGCGAAAATGGTACTTTTCAGGAGGATAGGCCTTTCGTGTTTCTCTTCACCCAACTACTCATTATTGCAGTCATGGGAGATAACAGGACCAACCACGCATTCCGCGAGTTTTTCGAAACCTGCAGGACCCGAGCCCTCCAGCTCGCCCTCGAGGAGGATCGGTACGAGGGGGATTTCACGACCCTTTCGACGATCGATCCCGACAAGATGGGGACAGGATACATCGTCTCCAAGGTAGAGGGGGTGGTCGCCGGTGTGGCGGTGGCACGGCAGGTTTCCCAGTCGTGCGATCCAGGCCTGCAGCTTACGGCGATCGTCAACGATGGCGAGAGGGTCTATCCTGGCGGCCGCATCCTCGAGGTGAAAGGCCGGATCGCCCCGCTCCTGATCGGCGAAAGGACCGCCCTCAACTTCATGCAGCGCATGTCGGGCATCGCCACCAGGACGAACATGTACGTCGAACGGGTGAGCCACACCAACGCCTCGATCCTGGACACGCGGAAGACCGCGCCGGGCCTCCGTTACTACGACAAGGACGCCGTGCGCATCGGCGGCGGGGTCAACCACCGCTTCGGCCTGTTCGACATGATCCTCATCAAGGACAACCATATCGATGCTTCCGGAGGGGTGGACAAGGCGGTCGAACGCGCGCGAGCCTACTGCCAGGAAGAGGGGCTGAAGATCAAGATCGAGACCGAGGTGCGGAGCATGTTCGAGCTCAAGCAGGCCTGCCCGGCACAGCCGGATATCATCCTGCTCGACAACTTCATGGTCGACGGCCTTGCCGAGGCGGTCCGGTGGGTGAAGGCGAACGGGTACGGCCACATCCTGCTTGAAGCCTCCGGCAACATCACGCTGCACAACGTGGCGGAGGTGGCCATGACCGGGGTCGACTACATCTCCGTCGGCGAGCTGACGCACAGCGTCAAGGCGCTGGACCTCTCGATGAACATCGAACCCGACTGATGGAGATCGGGGTCGACATCGTCGAGATAGAGCGGATACGAGGGCTCTACGAGCGCTACGGAGAGGGATTCCTGCGGAGGATCCTCACCGACGACGAAGCGGCCCAGTGCCTTGCCAAGCCCGACCCCGTGGCCAGCCTCGCCGGCCGGTTCGCCGCGAAGGAGGCGGTCTCCAAGGCCCTCGGTACCGGGATATCGCACGGCCTTTCGTGGCACTCGATAGAGGTGTTCAACGACGAGGCGGGCAAACCCGGGGCGACCGTCCGCCTTGCGGGCAGGGAGTTCACCGCCAAGCTCTCCATCTCCCACGACCGCCACTCCGCGGTCGCCATGGCGGTGGTGGAGTGACGGCGAGTGGACGGCATGGACCATCTTGGCTGCATATGACCGTCGGTGTTTCGCCAGTCCATTCGGTCCACCCGGTCCATCATCTCCATGCCCTCCTTCCTGCCAATAAAAAAGGGGCTCTTTTCGGAGCCCCTTTTTTATTGGATGATGTCCTGGCCTTCAGGCTTCGCCCTCTTCCTCCTCGTGGGAAGGAACAGGCAGGGCTGCCTTGGAGATCGAGACCTTCGACTTGATGAGGTCGTAGATCTTCTCCTTGATGATGGTGTCGACGATGTAGTCCCTGAACTCGGTCGACAGGTAGGTGCTGACCAGATCCTCGGCCTTCAGCGAGGGGTTTTTGGCAGCCTCCTTTTCGGCATAGGCCCTGATATCCTCGTCGTTCACGGTGATGTCGTTGACCTGGGCGATCTTCTGGCTCACCAGCAGCCAGCGGGCATGCTTCTCGGCGTTCGGCCTCATGGCTTCGCGGAACTCGCGCTCGTCGAGCCCCTTCCGGAACTTGCCGCCGATCTGGCGCTTGGCGTTCTCGACCAGCATGTTCTGGAACGATTCGACCATCGCCTTCGGGGTCGGCACCTCATGCTCCTCGATCAGCTTCGCGGAGATCTCCTCGAGCAGGTCCTGCTCCGCCTTGTTGGTGAAGTGCTGCTCGAGCTGCTGCTTCACGTCGGCCTTGAAGTCGGCGACATTCTCGAAGCGGGAGTGGGTGATCTCCTTGACCAGCTCGTCGTTCAGTTCGGGCAGTTCGAGGCGCTTGACCTCCTTGATCTCCACGCGGTAGCGGGAGGTTTCGTCTCCCTCTTCCTTCGGCTCGATGGTTACGTCGACCGAATCGCCGGCCTTCCTGCCGGTAAGGGCGACGCGGAACTGGTTCTCCTTCGGGAGGTAGTCGAGGTTGAAGTGGTGGTTCTCGTTATGCGGGCCTTCGGTCGGGTTGCCGTCGGCATCGAGCCTCGAGACGTCGCCGATGACGGTGTCGCCCTCGCCGGCCGGCTCCTCGCTGGTGACCAGCGTGCCGTGGCCCTTCAGGATCATGTTGATCTCACGATTGACAACCTCGTCGTCGATCGTGTACTCGGCCTGGGTGAAGCTGTATGCGGAGAGCTCCTTCAGTTCGAACTCGGGATGGATCTCGTAGGACATGGTGATCGTCAGCGTGTCGCCTTCGAACTTGTAGCTGTCGATCTGCGCCCTGCTGGCCGGCTTGATGTTCTCGGCATCGGCGATCTCGCCGAAGTGCTTCGAGGCCATCTTTTCGGCGACGGAGGCCTCGATGGAGGGGCCGACGAAACGCTTGATCATGCCCGCGGGGACATGCCCTTTCCTGAAACCCTTGATGCTGACGGACCTGCGGGCCTCTTCGAATTCCTGTTCGAGTTCCTGCTTGAACTCCTCCCCAGTCAGAACGATTTCAAGTACCTGCTCGATGTCGCTGACATTCCTGATGTTCTTTTGCAAAGCTGTCGTGACCGTTAATGGTTTGAAAAAACAAGATTCGGATTATACAACATTTTCGCCGGTTTCAAAAGCAGGGGCCGGCGGCCGGATTATCGCGAAGGCTTGTAGACGAGCGTCGAGAGGAGCGAGGGGATGCCGAGCGATCCGGTGGCGGCGGCCACGGCGGCGGCATCCACCGAGCCGATCAGCCGGGCCTTTTCGGCAGGGGTGATGAGCCTGCCGAAGTAGAGCAGGTCCTGGGCCAGGTTGGACATGCGCCGCGTCATCTTCTCCATGCCCATGATCATCGATCCGAGCATCTTTGCCTTCGCCGCCGCGAGCTCGGACGGATCGGGCTCCCTGAGGCTTTTACCCTCGAACAGCGCCGCGATCGTCTCGAGCGTTGTCGCGGCCTTGCCCTTGTCCGTGCCTGCGTAGATGTTGAAGGTGGCGATATCGTCGAGGAAGGCGATCGACGAGTAGGCCTGGTAGACGAGCCCCCGCCTTTCGCGCAGTTCGAGGTTGAGGATCGAGCTCATGCCGCTGCTCAGCATGGTGTTCAGCACCATCAGCCCCCAGTAGTGGCGGTCGTCGCGCGGGATAACCGTGCCAAGCAGGAGCTGCGCCTGGCAGACGCTCTTCTTCAGCGTCGCCTTGAAGGGCTTGTACGCCGCGGTGTCGAACATCTCCCTTCCCGGAGCATCCTCGGGGGCGGGAGCCATGTGGCCGAAAGAGGATTCGGCGGACCGCACCAGCTCTTCGTGGCCGATGTTGCCCACGGCGGCGATCACCATCTTCCCCGGCACGTAATGCCGCCGCATGAAGCCGCGCAGCTCCGTTTCGGTGAGGCGCGCGATGCTCTCCTCGGTGCCGAGGATGGGCGTGGCGAGGGGGTGGCCCGGGAAGGAACGGCGGTCGAAATCCTCGAAGATGAGCTCTTCGGGGGTGTCGTTGACCCCGGCGATCTCCTCCAGCACGACCTCCCGCTCCTTGGCGAGCTCGTCGGCGGGAAACACGGGGTCGCACACCAGGTCGGCCAGCAGGTCGAAGGCGAGCTCGAACTGCTCCTGGAGGCAACGCACGTAGATGCAGGTCTGCTCCTTGGTCGTCCAGGCGTCGATGTACCCGCCAGTCTCCTCGATGCATCGGGCGATCTCCACGTAGTCGCGCTTGCCGGTGCCCTTGAAGACGGCGTGCTCGATGAAGTGGGCCAGTCCCTCCAGGCCGGGCGGGTCCTCCCTCGATCCAGCGTCGATCCAGACGCCGAGCGTCACGCTGTGGACGTAGGGGACGCGGTTGCTGACGACGCGGAGGCCGTTGGGGAGGGTCGAGGAGCTGACGATGCCTGCCGACAGCGGTTCGCCGGCGAGGCCGGCTCCTTCTGGTGCCGATGCGATATTTGTTCTCACGCTCAGGGATGGATTTGAGTGCAATGTAAGTTTAATTCTTTTTATTATGGAGTACAATTCGACGCAGGGCCGCGACGCCACGATTGCGCAAAAGCCAGTATTGAGAGCGCCAGTTTCATGTCAGCTATTCCGATCCTCATCACCGGTGCAACGGGTTACCTCGGGGCGCAGCTCGTGTTCGGCCTGCTGCGGCAGTACGGCGACGGAGTCGCCTGCCGCGTCACGGTCCGCTCCGGCTCGGATGCCGGCTTCCTGAAGGGTCTTCCGGTCGAGGTGGTCAGGGCTGACATCCACGATCCGCTCGCCGTCGCGGAGGCGGTGCGCGGCGCCGAGGTGGTGTTCCACTGCGCCGGGCTGATCGCCTATACCTCGAACTTCCGTGACCGCCTCTACGAGACCAACGTCCTCGGCACTCGGCATGTGGTCGACGCCTGCCTCGCCGAAGGGGTGGGGCGGCTGGTCGCCACCAGCTCCATCGCCGCGGTCGGCATGCCCGAACACCCCGACGACCGACGGGAAGCGACCGAAAGCTCCGTGTTCAGCGAGTGGCAGCGGAGCAACCCCTACATGGAGTCCAAGCACCTCGCCGAACTCGAGTGCCGCCGGGGCGCCGCCGAGGGGCTCGACGTGGTGATGGTCAATCCGGGGGTGGTGATCGGCAGCGGCGTTGGCAAGGATGCGCCGGGAAGCTCCTCCAACGAGGTGCTCCGGATGATCTACCGCGGCGCGCTCCCGTTCTGCCCGGAGGGGGGCACCGGATTCGTCGACGTGCGCGACGTTGCCGACGCCCATATCGCCGCATGGCAGAAAGGGCACGCCGGCGAGCGCTACATCGTCGTTGGGGAGAACCTCTCCTTCCGCGAGCTGTTCGGCCGCATCGCCGCCCTGCCCGGCAGCAGCGCCAGGAAGCCCGTCAGGGTAGCCGGAGTGCTGGCTTCGGCCACCGGCATCGGCGGGGAGCTCTGGTCGTGGATATCCGGCCGGCCCTCCTTCATCAGCGTCGAAAGCATCCGCCAGGCTTCGCGGCAGGCCTCCTACAGCAACCGCAGGTCGGTGCAGGAGCTCGGCATGGGCTACCGGCCTTTCGAAGAGACTTTGCAAAGCGTAGTTTCCTGATCCCCCGAACAAGATTACACCATACAAACCACCAGGCCCCATGGAAAAAGAGATGACCCAGCAGCAGCCGGCGGTAGACCCCGCCAGGCTCAAACAGCTCAACCTTGCGATAGAGACCCTCGAGAAGCAGTTCGGCAAAGGATCGATCATGCGCCTCGGCGACGACTCGGCGATCATGCACGTCCAGGCGATCTCGACCGGCTCGATGGCCCTCGACTACGCCCTCGGCGTCGGCGGCTTCCCGCGCGGCAGGGTCACCGAAATCTACGGTCCCGAGTCATCGGGAAAGACCACCCTCGCCCTGCACGCCATCGCCGAGGCGCAGAAGTCCGGCGGCATCGCGGCCATGGTCGATGCGGAGCACGCCTTCGACCCGGTCTACGCCCGCAAGCTCGGCGTCGACATCAACGCGCTGCTCGTCAGCCAGCCGGAGTCCGGCGAGCAGGCGCTCTCGATCGTCGAGACCCTCGTGCGCAGCGGCGCGGTGGATGTCATCGTGGTCGACTCGGTGGCGGCGCTGGTGCCGCAGGCCGAGCTCGAGGGGGAGATGGGCGACAGCGTCGTCGGCCTCCAGGCCAGGCTCATGAGCCAGGCGCTCCGCAAGCTCACCGGCGCCATCTCGAAGTCCAGCTGCGTCTGCATCTTCATCAACCAGCTCCGCGACAAGATCGGCGTGATGTACGGCAGCCCCGAGACCACCACCGGCGGCAAGGCGCTGAAGTTCTACTCCTCGGTCCGCCTCGACATCCGCAAGATCGCCCAGATCAAGGACGGCGAGGAGATCGTCGGCAGCCGCACCAAGGTCAAGGTGGTCAAGAACAAGGTGGCCCCCCCCTTCAAGGTGGCGGAGTTCGATATCCTCTACGGCGAAGGCATCTCGACCCTCGGCGAGCTGATCGACCTGGCCGTCGAGTTCGGCGTGGTCAAGAAGGCCGGCGCCTGGTTCAGCTACGGCACCGAGAAGCTCGGCCAGGGGCGCGAAGCGGTCAAGAAGCTTTTGCGCGAGGACACGGTGCTGCGCGACACGGTGCGCCAGCAGGTTCGCGAGCTGCTCACCGCGCCAGCCGCGCAGTAATGAGGCCTGTTCGAAGCGTATGCGCATAGGGAAGATCGATATCGACCGCCCGGTCATCCTCGCCCCCATGGAGGACGTGACCGACCGGGCATTCAGGCAGCTCTGCAAGCGCCACGGGGCAGATATCGTCTACACCGAGTTCGTCAGCGCTGAGGCGATCCGCCGCGGAGCCGAGAAGTCGGTCCGCAAGCTCACCCTGGCCGACCACGAGCGGCCGGTTGCGGTGCAGATCTTCGGCAACACGGTGGAGTCGATGGTCGAGGCGGCCGCCATCGCCGAATCGTTCCAGCCCGACTACCTCGACATCAACTTCGGCTGCCCGGTCAAGAAGGTCGCTGGCCGCGGCGCAGGGGCGGCCCTCCTGAAGGAGCCCGAGAAGCTCTCGGCCATCGCCTCGGCCGTCGCCCGCGCCGTCTCCATCCCGGTGACCGCCAAGACCCGCATCGGCTGGGACCACGACTCCATCAACATCACCGAGATCGTCAGGCGGCTCGAGGACGCCGGCATGCAGGCCGTCGCCGTGCACGGCAGGACCCGCAGCGACATGTACCGGGGTCGGGCCGACTGGGGGCGGATCGCCGAGGCCAAGGCCGCCTGCTCGATTCCGCTCATCGCCAACGGCGACGTCTGGAACGAGGACGACGCGGTGGCCATGTTCGCCGAGACCGGCGCCGACGGCATCATGATCGGACGTGGCTCCATCGGCAACCCCTTCATCTTCGCCCGCTGCGTGAGCCTCGTCAGGCAGGGCGTCCGGCTCCCTGCGCCCACCTACCGCGAGCGGATCTCGGTGGCGCTGGAGCACATGCGCCTCTCCGTGGAGTACAAGGGGGAGAAGTACGGCATCCTCGAGATGCGCCGCCACTACTCCACCTACCTGAAAGGGCTGCCAGGGGTCTCGAAGGTGCGCAACGAGCTGGTGCGCGAACCCGACCCGAAGGCCATCGAAGAGCTGCTGCTCTCCTTCGGTTCGCAGTGCGACGCGCTCGAGCGGGAGGGCAGGCTCACCGAGTCCGGCGAGTTCCTGAACGACCATTCGCCGAAACTGATTTTGAACTACCAACCCAATCCAAACCCATCGATTACCGTATGAGCAGTGCAGAAACCGGCTACCGCGTAGCCGTCCTCGGGGCGACCGGCCTGGTCGGCAGGACCATGATCCAGGTGCTCGAAGAGCGCAACTTCCCGGTCAGCGAACTGGTGCCGCTGGCCTCACCCCGCAGCCTGGGGCAGCCCGTCACCTTCAATGGCCGCGAGTTCCTCACCCAGGTGCCGTCGGCTGAAACCTTCAAGGGGGTCGACATCGCCCTCTTCTCTGCCGGCGCTTCGGCCAGCAGGGAGTGGGCCCCCGTGGCCGCTGCCGCAGGGGCGGTCGTGATCGACAACTCCTCCGCCTTCCGCATGGACGAGGGGATCCCGCTCGTCGTGCCGGAGGTCAACCCGGAAGCGATCTTCGACGAGGAGGGCAAGGCGCACCGGATCATCGCCAACCCGAACTGCTCCACGATCCAGATGGTCGTGGTTCTGAAGCCGCTGGCCGACTGCTACGGCGTGAGCCGCGTGGTCGTCTCGACCTACCAGTCGGTGACCGGCAAGGGCAAGGCGGGCCGCGATGCGCTGGAGAGCGAGCTGGCCGGCAACGTCCCGGCGGAGTTCACCCACTTCCACCAGATCGCCTTCAACGCCGTGCCGCAGATCGACGCCTTCACCGGGAACGGGTACACGAAGGAGGAGATGAAGATGGTCAACGAGACCAAAAAGATCATGGCCGACGACGCCATCCAGGTCTCCCCGACCACCGTCCGCATTCCGGTCTACGGTGGCCACGGCGAGTCGCTTAACGTGGAGCTGAAGAGCGACTTCGAGATCGGGGAGGTGCGTGCCCTGCTTGCCGGCTCTCCCGGCATCGTCATGCAGGACGATCCGTCGGCAAGGCTCTACCCGATGCCGCTGACCTCCTACGAGCGGGACGAGGTCTTCGTCGGACGCCTTCGCCCCGACTACTGGCAGCCCCGCACGCTGAACCTCTGGATCGTCGCCGACAACCTCCGCAAGGGGGCCGCGACCAACGCCGTGCAGATCGCCGAGGAGCTCGTCGGAAAGCTGTGAGGTGTTTGCTGAAATGAAGTGCAGTGTCCCCGGCCTTGCGCCGGGGATGCTTATTTATAGCCGTCGGCGAGTGTGGCCATCGCCATGGCGACCGCCCGGAGCGTGCCGGTCGATGCCCTGAATCCCCGAGCTTCGGTTGTGGATACCTGCGGCGGGATGGCCAGCGGCTCGAGGGCCCGCGGGGTGGCGGCGGCGATGCGCCTGACCGTGGCCGGATCG
Organism: Chlorobi bacterium Chlorobi_1; assembly: GCA_900299075.1. GTDB lineage: Bacteria > Bacteroidota > Chlorobiia > Chlorobiales > Chlorobiaceae > Chlorobaculum. The sequence continues at coordinate 29,030 of OMIK01000031.1, read as the reverse complement.
GCGGCAAGCCCCGTAACCTGCACCCGGTCGAGGGGCGAGGATTCCAGCTCGGTGATCGCGAAGAACTCCCGCTCGCTCGCGTGCTTCACCGGCCAGTAGCGGAAATAGTCCGCCCGTCCCCTCCTCGAGACGAGGAACACCGCATACTCCTCCTCGAGTTCGAGTATGGCCATCGGCTCGTCCGAGCCTGCCGTCAGCCTGGCCAGCGGCTCGAAGTGCAGCCCAGCCGTGACTCGGGGGAAGCGCTGCGCCAGCTCCCTGGCCGCACCCCTTGCCGGTTCGGCGGCGGAGAAGAGGAGCAGCCGGTGCTCGAGCCCGTCGGGGCTCCCCTCGGCATGCTCCACCGGCATCGACTCCCAGCTCCACTCCCCGGGCTCCCTGACGAAGTGGCCCGCCTCGACCCTGGCGATCGAGTCGCGCTCTGCCTTCGACGCGCAGCAGGGGAACCATGCGGGAAGCGTCAGGAGGGATGATGGCGAGATGGAGAGCGCGACCGGTTCGTCACGCCACTCCCCGATGGCGTTGGCGATCTTCGAGAGCGCCTTTTTCGCCTTGGGCCCCAGCAGCTCTTCGAGGCCGTAGCCGAGCGTCCGGCAAGCGGTTACCGTGCAGGAGGGCCCTCCGGACGACTTGACTCTGAGGATGGTTGCTGTGCGGGCTTCGAGCGCGCAGGCGATAAGGCTCCTGCTCATTATTCGAGGGTAAGGTGCTTTTTCAGGAGTTCGAGCTTTTTCCTGCCGATCCCCTTGACTTCCAGAAAATCGTCAAATTGTCGAACTTTTCCACCCTTTTCCGCTCGGAACGCCAACAGCCGCTTCGCGATGGCCGGCCCGATGCCGGGAATCTGCTGCAGCTGGGCTGCCGATGCCCGGTTGAAGGCTACAGTGCCCGTGAATTGCGATTTCGGGACTCGCGCGGGATGGCGTGCGGCGGCAGCATCGTCGCGGCCGTCCGTCGCGGCGGCGGGGGAGGCTTCCGCCCCCTCCTCTACTTCTGCCAGGTCGATGCCCGGCGCGAGGCGCAGGAGGCTGTCGACCTCGGCTTCGGAGAACTTCGCCCGCTCGGCTTCACGGATGAGCCGGTCCGCCTCCTGGACGGAGGTGCCGTAGCGGACGATGCCGCCGATGGTAAGGAAGAGGAGGAGGGCGGTGACCGCCATCATCTCGGCCCGGGTGATGCCGAGCCTGACCGGGAGGTTCCTGAGGAGTTCTTTCATCGGTGGGGGGCCGTGAAGGTTTCCGTGGTTTCAGCGCTGCTTGGGGTAATATAGGGGAAAAAAACGGCGAACCTGACCCTCCGGGAGGGTGGCGGTAAGCTTCAGCCTTTCAGGAATCGCCTCGGGACCCTGCGGGAGACCGAGCAGAGGAGCTCGTAGCTGATCGTGCCCGCGGCGATGGCCTGCTGGCCGGCCGAGGGGCCGTCCCAGCCGAAAAGGATTGCCGTGTCGCCCGGTTTCACGGTGCGGTCGTCGCCCAGGTCGACCATGACCTGGTCCATGGTGACCGTCCCGACCTGGTCGAAGGAACGTCCGCCGATGGCGACCTTTGCTCGGTTCGAGAGCGTGCGGTGGAACCCGTCGGCATAGCCCGCCGCGATGGTGGCGATCCTCCTCGGGCCGGGAGCGGCCCAGGTGCGGTTGTAGCTCACCGTGGTGCCCTCGGGGATCTCCTTCACGAAGATCACCGTCGACCGGAACTGCATCACCGGCCTGACCGGCATCGGTGTCGGCTGCGCGTCCACCGGGTGGCAGCCGTAGAGCAGGATGCCCGGCCGCACCATGTCGAGGTGCGACGAAGGTTTGGAGATGATCGCCCCGCTGCTTGCGGCATGCTTCAGGATCGAAGTTCCCGTCCTGCTTTCGTACGCTCCGGCCACCTGCAGGAACCGCTCCAGCTGGAGCTTCGTGAATCCGTTCGCGTCGTGCCCCTCGGCGAAATGGGTGTAGATGCCCGTCAGCTCCAGGCCAGGCGAGCGGTCGACCGCTTCGAGCAGCCCCGACGCATCCTCGGGACGGACGCCGAGCCTGCCCATGCCGGTGTCGACCTTCACCTGGACCCGCAGCGTGCCGCCTCCGGCCGCGGTGATCGCCGATGCGGCCTCGGCGGCCTCGAGGTCGCAAAGGGTCATCTCCACCCCGTATTCCAGGTAGAGCGGCATATGCTGCGGCAGCGGTGCGGCGAAGGCGAGGATCGTCGAATCGTCCCGGAACCGGTGGGACCCACGGAGCTCGATCGCCTCATGGATGTTCGCCACGCCGAAGTCCCTCACACCGGCCGATTCGAGCGCGGCCGTTACCTCGGGAGCGCCGTGGCCGTAAGCGTTCGCCTTGACGATGCCCATGATCCGGCGCGAGCTTCCCGCAGCCTCCCTGATGCACGCGAGGTTGTGCAGGAGGTTGTCGATCGAGATGACCGCTTCGGAAAGGTGTTGGCGTTCGGCAGCCACGGCTTCTTGTGTTTTGGGGTGCGCGGCGGAGTCGCTTCGTCCTCCGTTCGCAGGTGCCCGTTGTTGTACAAAGGAACAGATTTTGCACCTGATAAGCAAGGCGCGCCCCTCTTTGGCTGACGGTGGCGGAAAATGAGCAATTATTTATTTATTTGTTGATGGTTCAACATTCATCCGATCCCACGAGACCATGATCCAAGATATCTTCGACATCGCGGCGGATTCGCCCCTCGTTCCCGTCCGGCAGATCGTCCGTCCGAACCAGGCGGCCTTCCTGGCGAAGCTCGAGTACATGAACCCCTGCTGCACGCACTACTGCAGGGTGGCCTCGGCCATCGTGCGGGATGCCGAAGAGCGGGGTCTCATCCATCCTGGCATGACGCTGGTGGACTGGACCTTCGGCACGAGCGGCATCGCCCTGGCCATGGCCGGCATCACCCGCGGCTACAAGCTGCTGCTGGTGGCCCCGGACCGGATCTGCAGGGAGAAGCAGGAGGTGCTCAGGGCGCTCGGGGCCGAGATGGTGTTCACCCCGTCGGACGCACTTCCTGGTGATCCACGCAGCTGCGTCGCCGTGGCGGAGAACCTTGTCCGGACGCTGCCGAACGCCTGGTTCGCCAACCTCTACGAAAATCCGGTCAGCCTGCAGGTCCATGAAGAGCAGACCGGCCCCGAGATCCACCGCCAGACCGGCGGCAGGGTGACGCACGTGTTCGTCCCCATGGCTTCGGGGGCGATGATCTCCGGTATCGGCCGCTACCTCAAGTCGGTCGACCCGAACATCCAGGTCATCGGCGTGGAGCCGGAGGGATCTACCTACCATGACCTGCATATCGGCCGTCCTGCCGGGGTGGTGGCCCCCTTCGAGCTCGAGGATATCGGTGCCGTCCATCCTACCTCATTCTGGGATCCGTCGGTGATCGACCGCATCGTCCAGGTGGGCGACGCCGAGGCGTTCAACTGCGGACGCGAGCTGCTCCGTTCGGAGGCGGTCTTCGCCGGCGGCGCCTCAGGCGCGGCCATGGCGGCCGCCCTGAAGTCGGGGGAATCGCTCGGGAGCGACGCCTGCGTGGTGGTGATGATGACCGATTTCGGCGCCTATGACCTCTCCAGGATGTACAACGACGAGTGGATGCGCCAGAAGGGGTTCTACCGGCGGGCGAAATCGTCGCTCGACCAGATCACGGCCGAGGATATCCTGCAGCGCAAGGCCAGGAAGGACCTCATCTTCGCCTTCCCTGAGCAGACCCTCTCGGAGGTGTTCGAGATGATGAAGCAGAACGACGTCTCGCAGATGCCGATCGTCTCCTACGGCTCCCCGATCGGCAGCATCAGCGAAAACAAGATCCTGTCGATCCTGATCGAGAACGATGCGGCCATGAACGCCAAGGTGGTCGCTTTCATGGAGAAGCCCTTCCCGGTCTGCGAATCGGACGCCACCATCTCGGAGCTTTCGGAAAAATTGCAGAAAAGTGCGTCAGGAGTACTGATCACCCTGAACGACGATCGCCTGCAACTGATAACGAAATCAGACCTTATCGACGCGCTGACCCACAAGTGAGGCCGGGCGTCATTATGCGGTTGTTTTTTGTTGGGGATTTCTTTATCTAAGCAGTCCTGTACAGGCATTTTTCCGGTGCTTTCCAAAGGGTCCTGCAAACCATCGTCAGCCGCAGAACCGCCGGACCCGCTTCATCCACACGGAGCGGACGACGGCCCGATACGACAGGCTTGTCGAATCGGGCATCGACCCTTGCCTGCACGGGGGCGTATTTCAACAACAGCGACAACGTATGACGGTAGAGTCCAGGAAACGGCAGTTCATTCTCGAAGGCAAGATCAAGCCCGGCTTTTGCGAGGGGTGCGGTTGCGTCACCGAGCTGGCCTTCGTCGGCGAGTGGAAGCCGAGCGACAAGCCGAAGGAGGACGACCTGCTGCTCGGTTCATCCGAGAAGCGATCGAAGGAGAGGAAGGCGGCCGCATCCGCCGATCCCGCCACCTCCGCCTCGGACAACCAGTACTGGATCCGCTGTTCGGCCTGCAACCAGGTGCACCTGTTCAAGGAGTGGCAGATACAGATCGACCGCGACCTGAGCCCGGGAGAGCTCAATCCCGAGGATTGCCAGCCCTATTCGCCGCACGGGATCTATGCCCAGGGCGATGCGGTCTACCACGAATCGCTCGGGGAAGTGGGCGTCGTCCGTGAAAAACAGGCCACCGGCAGCGGTGCGCACGTCATCATCGTAGAATTTTGCAAGAGCGGCAGGAAGCAGCTCCTGGAGAACGTCCAGCTCAACCAGGGCAAGCAGAAGAGTTCCGAGTCGCTGACCGACATCATCAAACTCAAATTAAGACGTTGATCTTCAATCAAGGGGGTGAATTTCATTGGTAAGTGTACAGGTAAATGACAATGAGTCTATCGACAAGCTGCTCAAGCGCTTCAAGAAGAAGTACGAGCGTGCAGGCGTCCTGAAGGAGTTCCGTAAAAAGGCATACTTCGTGAAGCCGTCGGTCGACAGCAGGCTGAAACGTTCAAGGAGCAAGCGCAGGGCCCAGAGGGCTAACGAAGAGCGCAACTCCTGATTCGTTGCAATCGTAGTGAAAAAGCAGCTCCTCGTGGGCTGCTTTTTTTTGTCAAACAGATTCAACCATCAAGCAATGAACAGCTTCAAAGGCGAGATTTCCACCCTGCCTCCCGACAAGTCGATCTCCCACCGCTCCGCGCTGATCGGCGCCCTGGCCGATGGGACGACCGAAATCACCAACTTCTCGGGCGGCTACGACAACCAGTCCACCCTTTCGGTCCTGCGGGATGCCGGCATCGCCGTCCGCCAGGAGGAGCAGCGGCTCCCCGACGGCCGTACGGTCCGCCACGTGGTGATCGAATCGCAGGGCCTCTGGAGCTTCTCGAAGCCGGGCGTCCCGCTCATGTGCAACAACTCCGGCAGCACCATGCGGATGCTCGCCGGCATCCTTGCCGCGCAGCCGTTCCGCAGCGAGCTGGTGGGCGACGCCTCCCTGATGAAGCGCCCGATGAAGCGTGTGGCCGACCCGTTGCGCCAGATGGGCGCGGCCATCTCCCTTTCGCCTGAGGGGACCGCTCCCGTCGTGATCGACGGCACCAGGGATATCCGGCCGATCGAGTACCTGCTGCCGGTGCCTTCGGCGCAGGTGAAGTCGCTGGTCGCCTTTGCGGCCCTGCATGCCGACGGCCGCTCGAAGATCATCGAGCCGATCCGCTCCCGCGACCATACCGAGCTGATGCTGGGCCTCGAAACGATCGACCGGCCCGACGGTGTCCGCGAGATCATCGTCGAGGGGCGCAGGCCGATCGCGGCAAAGCCGTTCAACGTCCCTGCCGACCCCTCCGCAGCCTGTTTCATGATCGCCCTCGGCCTGCTGGGCAGCCACTCCGAGATCGTCATCCGGAACGTCTGCCTCAACCCGACCCGGGTAGCCTATATCGATATCCTGCAGGAGGCCGGTGCCGGCCTGGTGATCGAGAACGCCCGGAGCGAGGGCGGCGAACCGGTCGGCGACATCGTGGTGCGCAGCTGCTCCGGCCTGAAGCCGCTCAGGATCAGCGACCATGAGGTTGTTGCCGGCGTGATCGACGAGATCCCGATGCTCTCCGTGCTCTCTGCCTTCGCCTCGGGTGAATTCGAGCTGCACAACGCCGCCGAGCTGAGGACCAAGGAGAGCGACCGCATCGACGCGCTGGTGGTGAACCTCGAACGCCTCGGCTTCGAGTGCGAGCAGTACCCCGACGGCTTCGTGGTCAAGGGGCGGACGGGTGTGATCCCGGCGACGGCGCACGTCGAGTGCTTCGACGACCACCGCATCGCCATGAGCTTCGCCATCGCCGCCGAGGCGGCGGGAGCCTCCCTCGAACTCTCCGACCGCGACGTCGCCGGCGTCTCCTTCCCGAATTTCTTCAGCGTCATCGACGAACTGCGGCAGTAGCAGAAAAGGGAAGGAAAGGAAAACAGGGCGGGAACAAAAGAAAAGACGGTGCTTGGCGGCACCGTCTTTTTTTCGTCCTTGTTGTCCTTTATGTCCTTGCCAGCCGATCGAGGTGCTCGAGCAGGAGGCGGTTGAAGAGCTCCGGCTGCTCGAGGTTCGAGAGGTGCCCGGCATCGGGCAGGAGCTCGAGTTTCGACCCGGGAAGCCTCGCGTGCATGTCGGAAGCCGTGATCGGAGGGGTGACGCCGTCAGCGTCGCCGTTGATGAAGAGGGTCGGGCAGGTGATTGCGGGCAGCAGGCCGATCGAATCGGGGCGCTCGGCGATGGCCCGCATCGCTTCGCTGATATCGGCCGCCGGCTGCCGCAGGATGGCCTCCCTGACCCTGGCAACCATGCCCGGTTTTTCGTCGTAGCTTTTGCGGGCGAAGAAGTTCGGCACCATCCGCTCGGCGGCTTCGGCGGCACCTTTCTTCTCCACGGCCCTGCGGAACTCCATCCGGTGGGCGAGCGCCTCCGGCCCGTCGGCGTTGGCCCGCGTGTCGCACAGGACGAGCGAGGCCGTGCGTTCGGGGTGGCGCCGCCAGAAGGCGAACGCCTGGTAGCCTCCCATCGAAAGCCCGGCGACCGTTACCCTCCCGCAGTCGAGGGAATCGAGCAGCGTGCAGAGCTCCGCTGCGTAGTCGTCCATACGCCAGCCCGGCTTCGAAGGGGAGCCGTCGAAACCGTAGACATTGGGGGCGATCACGCCGTAGCCCGCTTCCCGGAGGGCTGATATCTGCGGCTCCCACATGTGGGCGGAGAGCGGAAAGGCGTGCAGCAGCAGGACCGTTCCGGCGTCACCGGCGGCGGAACCGAGGAAGGTCAGCATGGGTCAGTTCTCGAGGCTTTTCGCGCCGCGGATGTCGCGGATGATGGTGTTGGCTTCGTCGAGGATCTTGCGGGCCTCGTCGCGTGCACTGTCGATGATCTCCTGCGAACGGTGCTTGGCCTCGTTGCTGTAGGTCTCTTCCTGCTGGGTCTCCTCATAGTACTCGGCGGCCTTGTCGAGCGCATGCCTCACCTTGCCGGAGATGATCAGCTGGGTGTCGGTGCCCTTGCGCGGGGCGAAGAGCAGCCCCATGACGGTGCCGGCGGCCGCGCCGAGGATCACTCCGAAGAAGAGCCCCTTGTAGTATCTGTCCTGGTTTTCCATGGATGGCATGGTTTGGTTCGGTAGAGGTAATGATGCCTTGCGGCTATCTGTAATAAAAATATAACAAAATTATGCCCGCAAGATCTCCATTACCTCATCCTCGACGGCGGCGAGCCGTTCGGTGAGGTCGTGGCGGCAGAGCAGCCGGAACTTCTTGGTGCAGTGCTCGAACGAGAGGATGAAGCCGGAGCCGAACACCGACTCCCTGAAGTCGTCGAACCTGACATAGCCGCTGGCGCCTTCCGGCGGCACCAGCTGACGGTGCTCGTGCCGGGAGGGGTAGACCCTCAGCTCCCGGAAATCGGCGTAGTCGAAGACATCCCTGGTCGCCGGCGCGTCGATCAGCACCTCGTGCCCCTGCAGCGGCAGGTTGTGGCGCCGGGCGAGCAGCGCGCAGATCTCCTGCTCCCGGTGCTTGCGCCTCCGGTGGTCCTGGCTGTAGCCGAACCAGGCCGGGTCGGGCTCCATCAGCGCCTCGCGGTAGGGGACGACCGTCATGGCACGCTTGTAGACGCGGCGGTTCAGGATATCGTCGAGCAGCTCCTCTGCCGGGAGCCCGAGCCCCCGGAGGTTCCGGTCCAGCTCGAAGAGTACCCGGTCGTCGGAGCCGAAGTAGAAGAGCTCGCGGAGGGCATCCGCCGGGACGGCGCCGGCATCGACCACATCCTGCAGCAGGCGGCGGAGCATGGTCGAGAGCGTGCGGCTGGTGTGGTGCCAGTAGACGTTGCGCATCATCATGTACTTGGCGAAGATGAGGCTCTCGAGCGGGGCGATACCCTTTTCGGTGATCGCCAGGCGCTGCCTTGCCGGATCGGGCACGAACGACTCGACCAGCCGCTCGATGTCGATGCTCCCGTAGGGGATGTTGCAATGGTGCGCGTCGCGCATCAGGTAGTCCATCTTGTCCGGGTCGAGGGTGCCGCTGACCAGCTTGCCCAGCGGGTGCGACGATTTGCCGGTGATGATCTCGACCACCGTGCCGGGGTCGACCCTCCAGTCGTCGTGGAGGATCGCCGCGATCGGCAGCGTGCCCGGGTGCGCCTGGTCAACGAACATCCCGGTCAGCGCCTCGTGGTGCGCGAAGACGCAGTCGGTCGCACCGGGCGGGGCGATCTCCTCGAGCACATGCGCGTGCGGGTAGTGGCCGATGTCGTGCAGGAGGCAGGTGGCGAGCAGCGTGCGGCAGGTCTCGTCGTCGAACCGCAGGCGGTCGTCCTGGAGCTCCGCGGCGAGCGGGTTGGTCACCATGCGCTGCAGGATCAGCTTCATCAGGTGGTAGACGCCGATTGAGTGCTCGAAGCGGGTGTGGGTGGCACCGGGGTAGACCTGCTGCGCGAAGGAGAGCTGCCGGATGCCTTTCAGCCTGAGGAAGGCGGGGTGCGCCAGGATCTTCTTCAGCGGATCGCCCAGCGGGATGTGCCCCCAGACCGGGATGCGGATGAAGCCGCCTTCTGAGCGGAAGAGGAACGATTCGGCGATCATGGGAGTCTGTTTGTTCTTGCCCACAAGATACGCAGGAGAGCGGCCGGTAGAGGAACGGGGGGACAAAAAAACTGCAGCCCTGGGGCTGCAGTTTTTAGCTGTATCGGGCCGGAGCTCAGTACCTGGGACGGGGAGCAGGGCGCTCCTCTTTCGGCTTGGCTTCGTTGACCCTGATGTTCCTGCCCTTGAGGGAGGATTCGTTCAGGTTCGAGATGGCTTCGTTGGCCTCTGCGTCGTTGGGCATTTCGACGAACCCGAAGCCCTTGGAGCGGCCGGTGAATGGTCGATGATGACGTTCGCCCTGGAGACCGTGCCGAACTCGGCGAATGCGTTGCTCAGATCGGATTCGGTGACGCCGTAGTCGAGATTGCCGATGTAGATGTTCATACCTGTTTGTCTGTAAGATGTGCTTTGATCGAAAAGTATAAGCTTGCAAATAACCTAAAGCACAAATCACTTGAAAGCATTCAGGCCAACCCTTGGCCTGAACCTGTATTTTACTCTTTCTTTTCGAGAGAAACAAATCAGTCGAGAAGCATCGGCCACTCGCGGGCCGCCGGGTGTTCGAGTCGTGGCCCGGGAGGGCTCAGTAACGCTCCAGCGTGAACTTCTCGCCAAGGTAGAGCTTCCTGGCATCGGGGTTTTCGGCGATTTCCTCGGGCGAGCCGTGCATGAAGATGCTGCCGTCGAACAGCAGGTAGGCGCGGTCGGTGATCGACAGGGTCTCGTGGACGTTGTGGTCGGTGATCAGCACGCCGATGTTGCGCTTGACGAGCCCTTCGACGATCTGCTGGATATCCTCGACGGCGATCGGGTCCACGCCTGCGAAGGGTTCGTCAAGCAGGATGAACTTGGGGTCGAGCGCGAGGGCCCGGGCAATCTCCGTCCGGCGCCGCTCGCCGCCGGAGAGGGCGTAGCCCATGCTTTTGCGGATGTGCGCGATGTTCAGCTCTTCGAGCATCCGGTCGGCCTTCTCCCGGCGCTCCTGCTTCGACATGCCGGTGAACTCGAGCACGCCGAGGATGTTCTCCTCGACCGTCAGCTTCCGGAACACGGAGGCCTCCTGCGGCAGGTAGCCGATCCCCTTGCGGGCGCGCTGGTACATCGGCAGGGCCGTGATCTCATCCTGGTCGAGGTACACCTGCCCGGCATCCGGGCGCACCAGGCCGACGATCATGTAGAAGGTTGTGGTCTTGCCCGCGCCGTTCGGACCGAGCAGGCCGACGATCTGCCCCTGCTTCACCTCGAGGGTCGAGCTCTTGACGACCTCCCGTTTGTTGTAGACCTTCTTCAGGTTCTTGCAGCTCAGGATCGAACTCATCGCTTAGCGGTCATCCGGTTGTCTTCGCTCTGGGTGAAGCCTTGCATCGGCGGGGATCAGCAGTTGCCGAACTTCCTGTTGAAATTGGCATCGCTCATCACCAGCAGGATGATCCCCTCGACGAGGCCTGCGATAGCCGGGATGCCAGTCCAGCAGAAGAGGAGGTAGGCGATGCCCCAGCCGATCTTGCCCAAGTAGAACTTGTGCACGCCGATGCCGCCAAGGAAGAGTGCGAACAGGGCTGCGGCAAGCTTGCTCTTGCCGTTCGGCGCGACCGAGTCGAGGCTGTTGGCGGAGGGGGAGGGCGACTGGCGGACGCCGCATTTCGGGCAGATCTCGGCATTCGTCCTGATGAGCGCGCCGCATTCGGTGCAATACTTCTCGTTCGGGCTCTTGGATATGGTTTCAGCCATGAAGGTGGAGAGATATGTTTTTGGTTGAGCTCCTGCCACGATGGGCGAATGGAGTGTTTTGTGAATATAGCAATTACTTGGGACCCAAGCGTATCTGGGTCTGTCCCGGATTACCGGTCGATGCGCTGTGCGGTCGTGCTTATGGTGAGCGGGATGGTCATGTTGAACGCGACGTCGGTCTCGCCGGGAGCCGGCTGCCTGTCGAGCGTCATGGTGCCTTCGATCATGGACTTGGCGTCGAAGTATCCCGAGAGCGAGCGATAGATGATGCCGTGGCCGTCCAGGCGGAACCGCATGGCCTTGCCGTCGAACTCCTTCGTTCCCGATATGAGCAGTGGGCTCACCGAAATGACCGCGCATCTGTCGCCGTTGATGCTTTCGATTCGCTCGAAGGTCATGGACGACTCCGATTCCGGCGATATCTCCTGGGCATCCCAGCCGAGAAGCTTGGCCAGCGTTGACGCGTTGATCTGCCATTTCGTGCCGACCTTGACCGGCCCGTCCGGATAGCTTTCGTCCCCATCTGAATAGGGGGCCTTCAGCTCTTTGAGCTGGGCTTCGTTGGGGACGGCGCCGATAAGGTTTTTGGTCCATCCGCCGTTATTCCGTTCGATCAGGACTGTGCATCCGGTGAGTGCGCCGTTTTCAGTGTTGGTCTCGACCTTGTCTCCGATCCTGGTGGTGGTGATGGTGATGTCGGAAAGCGTGCTCTCCTTGAGGACGCTCGGCTTTGCCCCCGAAAAGGCGAGCACCTCGGTCTTCTTCGTCGAGAAGGTCTGCATGGAGATCTGTCCGGCCAGCCTGGAGCCGGCTCCCGAGATTGTCATGCTGCCGTCCGGGCAGTTGCCCTGCATGTTTTCCATGAGCATGAATCCGGGCGTCGGGGATTCCGGTTTCAGCAGGTAGGTGTTCCCGCCGGCAAGGGACGGCAGGGGGGTTGCGGCGAGGGCTGCTGCGGCAGCAAAGCCGCAAAAGGCGGCGCGCAGCCGGCGGAACGAAGGGGTGTGGAAACAGGTTCTCACTGAAACGTATTCTCGGGTTTGATGGTCTGGCTGTCGGTTGAGGCGGGTAAGGTGCCCGGCGAAGATACGACTTGCTGGTTCAAGACAGAATTTACGAGCTTTGGTGCTTGAAAAGAAATTCGTCATGCTGTAAAATGAGTTTCGGGGTGCCGTTATGGTTATTGTATCCCCCAGCCCTGTTCACATTTCGTCTGCCCGGGCATTTCGGGTTGTTGTCTGATTATCTTTGGGGGCGTATTTTTTCCCGTCAAGCCTTCCGGTCTTGAGGCGTCCCGCTTGTACAATATCAACCTCTTACCTCCTCCCTATGGAACAGTTCGAATCGATGCAGAGGGACTATCCCCAGGCCCCGCAGGAACAGCTTTCCGGATCAGATTACAGCCTGGATGTCTTTGCCTGCCTGGGCGAGGGGTGGACCATGTTCTGGCAGTCGCCCGGCAAGTATATCGGGTACACCCTGCTGCTGCTGGCGGTGCTCCTGCCCATGCAGCTCCCAAGCCAGTTCGTTTCGCTGATCCCGGATATTCCTCCAGGATCGGCGTTCTTCTTCATGGTCCTCTCCCTGACCGCCTTGATCCTCTCGGTCCCGCTCTACGCGGGTTTCTATGTTGCCGCATTCAGGCAGATGACTTCACGTCCGCCGGCTTTCGGCGACTTTTTCCGGGGTTTCGGCTATCTGGCGCCCTTGTTGCTGATCGCGCTCCTCACCTTCCTGATCGTGTTCTTCGGCACGCTGCTCCTCATCCTGCCGGGCATCTATTTCGGCGTCGCCTACACCTTCGCCCCGCTGCTCGTCATCGATGCCCGCCTCAGTGCAGGCAAGGCCCTCGAGGCCAGCAGGAAAGCGGTGACCAGGCACTGGTTCACGGTCTTCGGCCTGCTGGTCGTCCTCGGGATCGTCAACTTCGTCGGCATGATGGCACTCGGCATCGGCATGCTGGTGAGCCTGCCGGTCTCCTATTGCGCGACCGCGGCAGCCTATCGCCGGATCTTCGGCCTGCGCCGCCAGGAGTGGTGAGCCGTTTTCATCTCCATCGAAAAAGCGCTAACCTGAAAAATCAGGATTCCGCCATCAATCAAACCAATCCAGGATTATGAGAAAGGTCATGGCATACCGGGGGATGCACCCGGAGCTCCACGATACGGTGTTCATCGCGGACGGCGCCTACGTCATCGGCGATGTGAAGATCGGCGCGCACTCCAGCGTCTGGTTCAACGCGGTGGTCCGCGGCGACGTCTGCCCGATAACGATCGGCGAGAAGACCAGCGTGCAGGACAACGTCACCCTGCACGTCACCCACGATACCGGCCCGCTCTCCATCGGCAGCAACGTCACGATCGGCCATGGTGCGGTGCTTCATGCCTGCACGGTGCAGGACAACGTGCTGATCGGCATGGGTGCCATCCTGCTCGACCACTGCGTCATCGAGCCCTGGTCGGTGGTGGCCGCGGGTTCCCTCGTCAAGCAGGGGTTCCGCGTACCCGCCGGGATGCTGGTGGCAGGAGTCCCCGCCAAGGTGATCCGGCCGATCACCGAGGAGGAGCGGCAGAACATCGCCGAGTCTCCCGAAAACTACGTGCGCTACGTGGCCCACTACCGTGAAGGGGGATATGAGGGACGGTGAAAACTGAGTGTGGTGTTTTATAGGCGCAAATCACTACATTAGGGATCATTTTCACAAGACACCAGAAACGAGGCATATCCCATGGCGCAACAAGACGTGGTCATTATCGGCGGCGGCATCAGCGGACTCACCATGGCCTTCTACTGCTCGCAGGCCGGCATGAAAACCACCCTGATCGAAAAGCACAAGACGGTCGGCGGCTCCTTCCTCTCCCACCGCTATTCGAGCAACGGCGACGACTTCTGGCTTGAACTCGGCGCGCACACCTGCTACAGCTCGTACCAGAACCTGCTCGGCATCGTCGAGGCTTGCGGCATCTTCGATACGATCATTCCGAGGGAGAAGGTCCCCTTCACCTTGCTGAAGGGGGGCGAGGTGAAGTCGGTCATGTCCGGCCTGAACATTCCCGAACTGCTCATGTCGGCCCCCAGCCTGTTCCGCCTGAAGAAGGAGAACCTGACCGTCAGGGAGTACTACTCGAAGATCGTCGGCCAGGGCAACTACCGGAATACGGTCAGCCACTTCTTCAACGCCGTGCCATCGCAGGTGACCGACGACTTCCCGGCGGACATGATGTTCAAGAGCCGCCCGAAGCGGAAGGATGTGCTGAAGAACTACACCTTCAAGGGCGGCCTGCAGAGCGTCGCCCATGCTATTGCCGCACGCAAGGGGATCGAGGTCCGCACGGGTTCGGCCGCCGAGTCGGTGTCGCTTTCCGGCGGCAGGTATGTCGTCAGGACCGAAGACGGGCAGGAGTATTCAGCCGGGGCGCTGGCGCTCGCGCTTCCCTCCGCGGTCGCCTCGAAGCTGCTGCAGAACGTGAACCAGGCGGTGGCCCACCACCTCTCCCTGCTCAAGTACGCCGATGTCGATTCGGTCGGCGTCGTGGTCAGGAAGGAGCACGTCTCGCTCAAGCCGGTCGCGGCGATCATCTCGCCCAACGACAACTTCTTTTCGATGGTCTCCAGGGACACCGTCAAGGACGACAACTTCCGCGGCTTCGCCTTCCACTTCCGGCCCGGCCTCGACGACAACGCCAAGTTCAAGCGCATCACCGAGGTGCTGGGCGTGGGCCTGCCGAAGATCGAGCACACCGTCACGAACATGACCGTGCTCCCTTCGCTCCGCAAGGGTCACAAGGAGTGGGCACGCAAGGCGGACGACCTGCTCGCCGGAGCCGGCAACCTCTACCTGACCGGCAACTACTTCGCCGGCATGGCCATCGAAGACTGCGTCTGCCGCTCGCACGACGAGTTCGGCCGCATGTCCGGTAAAAACTGAACCACGACCGGGTGCCGTCCCGCAAAATCCGGGACGGCGAGCCCATCTTCCGCCCCCTCCTCGTTGCTCCTCACCTTTCCGCATCGTACCTTTTTGAATAGAGTGCCTGACGAACCTTCCACCCGATGCCGATGACCGGACCATACTCCCTCGACCTCTGGATGATGCCCGCGGTGGTGGCCGCCATCGCCTTCCTGCTCTACCTGGTTGCCAACATCCTGCTCAAGAGCCTCATCGGGAGGATCCGTGCCTCCCTCCGCGACACCGGCCTGCCCTTCGGGATGCTGCTGCTGCCGCTCAGGCTCCTCTTCCTGCTCATCGGCGTCACGGGAGTGGTACACTATGCGAAGATGCCTGTCGAGGCGAAGGAGCTTGCGATCCACGCGTTGACCATCGGCTCCATCGTCGGGGTCTCCTGGCTCATGCTCAGGGGATTCGCCTTCGTCGAATCGCTGATCCAGATGCGCTACAAACAGGCGGGCAACGGAGACATCGAAGCCCGGCGGGTGGCCACCAACGTCAGCCTCATCCGGAAGATCCTGAACGTTCTTGTCATCATCCTGGCCGTTTCCGGGGTCCTGATGACCTTCGACACGGTCCGGCAGATCGGGGTCAGCATCCTCGCCTCCGCAGGCCTCGCCGGCATCGTGATGGGCTTCGCGGCGCAGCGCAGCCTGCAGACCCTCATCGCAGGCATCCAGATCGCCATCGCCCAGCCGGTGCGCCTCGACGACGTCGTGGTGGTCGAGAACGAGACCGGCCGGGTCGAGGAGATCACCCTCACCTACGTTGTCGTGCGCCTCTCCGACCAGCGGCGCATCATCGTGCCCATCACCTGGTTCATCGACAGGCCCTTCCAGAACTGGACCCGCAGCTCCACGGAGCTCACCGGCGCCGTGACCCTGCAGGTCGGCTACGGCATGCCGGTCGCGGAGGTTCGCTCCGAGCTGGAACGCATCGTCGCGGCCCATCCGCTCTGGGACAAGCGCGTGGTCCGGCTCGAAGTGACCAACGCCGTCCGCCAGTACATCGAACTCCGGGCCCTGGTGAGTGCCGCCAACTCAGCCGACCTCTGGAACCTCCGCTGCGATGTCCGCGAGAAGCTGATCGACTATATGCGCTCGATCGGAGCGGAGCCGCCCGCCGACGATGCCGGCGACTCCGGACCCGACGAATTTTCGGTGCGCTGACCTCCCGCGATGCGGCAAAGCCGAAAAGATTGCTATCTTGACGGCGTGTTTCTTGGGCTGGCCATCATGAAGGCGATTCGTGGACGCTGCCGGGGAAATGACAGGATGCACATCACAACGTAGAAGGAGAACGACATATGGCACAGGCCAAACATGGAGATACCGTCCGGGTCCACTATACCGGCACTTTCGACGACGGCACGGTGTTCGACACCTCCGCCGAGCGCGAGCCCCTGCAGTTCACCATCGGTAGCGGCCAGGTGATCCCCGGCTTCGACAACGCCATCCTCGACATGGTCGTCGGCGCGAAGAAGAAGGTCAACATTCCCGCAGAGCAGGCCTACGGCCCCCGCAGCGAAGAGCTCGTCGCCCAGATCGGCCGCGACCGCCTTCCCGCAGACCTCGAGATCGAGATCGGCCAGCAGCTCCAGGTCGGCCTCGCCGACGGCGGCCAGACCGTGGTGATGATCGTCGACCTCAACGACGAGACCGTCACCCTCGACGCCAACCACCCCATGGCCGGCATGGACCTCAACTTCGAGCTCGAGCTCATCGAGATCGTCTGACCTGTTCCGGTTATACCTGTTGCAAAGGCGCCAGTGGGCGCCTTTGCTGTTTCTTCCCTTGGCTCGTTATTCGGCAGTTGATTCGAAAACGGAAAATTCGTAAGCTTAGGTTAAGCCACACTCCCCCTTCCCCTACCATGATTCCCGGTCCACCTCCCCGGATCAGGGCGGCAGTTTATCGAAGTTATATCGGCAATACGGTTTTCAGGTTGTAACACTCTGTCAGGGAACGTGTTTCGCATCGTTTCGTTGTTGGTTACGGCATCTCCAATCGATAAACGGGATACAACCTATGTCATCCATCACTCGCAGGCAGTTCTTGCAGGGCTCATCTGCAAGCGTGGCATTGGCTCTTTTCGGACTCTCCGGAAGAGTCGATGCTGTAACGGGAAAGCGCTACCCTTTGGTGAGGGTTGGCAATATCAGGGATATCAAGGCGGGCGTTCCTCTGCAGTTCAACTATCCTGACGACGCATCTCCCTGTACCCTGGTCATGCTCGAACACCAAGCTGTCGGTGGTATCGGTTCGGCAAAAAAAATCGTGGCATACTCCTCCCTGTGTCCTCATATGGGCTGTCCGCTGAACTTCAGCAACGGACGTTTCGTCTGCGGTTGCCACTTCTCCATGTTCGATGCGTCGAAGAACGGACAAGCCTATCAGGGGCTCTCTTCGCAGTGGCTTGCCCAGGTCCTCCTCAGGCTCGATGCCGCCACCGGCAACATCTACGCCGAAGGCATCGAAGGTCTCGTCTATGGAAGAGTCAGCAATCTTAACGTCAGCTAAGGAGGCGCCCTATGTCACTGTTCACCCGAAAAGACACCCTGCCGATTCCGCCCGTGGATGCCGAACGATACACCACGGTCTGCCAGTACTGCAGTGCCGGGTGCGGCTACAATGTGTACGTCTGGCCCGTCGGCAAAAACGGCACCGCCAGGGACAACGCCTTCGGCATCGACCTTTCGACCCAGTCCCCGATGCTTTCCGGGCACTCGTACTCGGAGACCATGTGTAATGTCATCACCCGCAAGGACGGTATCAGATACCATCTGGCGATCGTTCCTGCAAAGGAGTCCCGCATCAACAAGGGGGACTATTCGATCCGGGGAGGCACGAATGCCATCACGGCCTGGTCGGACTCCGGATATATCAGAAAACGCCTCAAGCAGCCGTTGCTCAGGAACGGGGAGTCGTTTGTGGCTATTTCGTGGAAGGATGCGACCGATATCATCGCGACGCTCGTCAAAAGCTCGATGGACCGGTACGGCGCCGACAGTATCGCCATGAAATTCTACGACCACGGCAGTTCAGGCGTCGGATTCGAAGACAACTGGGCGGCCGGCAAACTCTTCCTCAGCGGCATCGGGACGAATTACCTCTCCATCCACAACCGGCCGGCATACAACTCTGAAGTCTGGGGATCGCGTGAACGTGGCATGCATGAGCTCAACTACGATGTCGATGACGCCAGGCTTGCCGATACGGTCGTCCTGTGGGGGGCGAATACCTACGAGGCTGCCACGATCCTCTTCACCGAGCATATCATGCCCAACCTGCAGGGGGGCTCGATGGATGAGAAGAAGCAGAATTTCGACGCAGGCGAACCTGCCTCCGAAGGGTGCCTCATCGTTATCGATCCGAGGAAAACGGCCACGGTGGCCGTTGCGGAATCGATCGCCAGAGGACGGGTGCTGCATATCCGGCCCAACCTCGGTACCGACTGGATACTCGCCAACGCGATCGCAAGGATTGCCTGGGAAAACGGCTGGTACGACAAGTCGTTCCTCGAAAAGCGGACCGACATGAAAACGTTCGGGGAGTACAGGGACAAATCGTTGCAGGCCGGCAAATCCCTGGGCAGCGTGCTGGCTGAAGCCGAAAAGATCACCGGCGTGAGCCGGAAGGAGATGGAGCAGGCCGCCGAATGGATCGCCAAACCGAAAGCCGGCGGGTTCAAACGCAGGACCCTGACCATTTACGAGAAAGGCATCATCTGGAACATGAAGAACTATGACCAGGTGGCGGCCATCGCCCAGCTCGGCATGCTGACCTCGAATGTGGGGAGGCCCGGAACAGGTTGCGGCCGCCAGGGCGGCCATCAGGAGGGGTACGTCAGGCCCCCGGCGCCGACGCCGGGTTCGATCTATGCCGGAGGCCCGCCGAAAAACGTCGACAAATACCTCACGGGCGGCGGGGCCAAAATCTATTGGGTCGGCGCGACGGACCCGTACCTGTCGACGCCGAACAGCCAGTATTTCAGGAAGGCCCTGAAAAAGAGGAGCGCGACCCTGCTCGACCATATCGACGAAGGCGGGGTTCCGACCGATCCGAAGAGGCTGGCAAGCCGGGTGCTCGAGGCGTTCGAAAAGAGCGACGGCCTGTTCATCATCGTTCAGGACATCTACATGACCCAGACGGCTAAGGACGCCATGCTGATTCTGCCCGCTGCCGGATGGGGCGAGGCCGCCGAAACCTCGATCAACTGCCACAGCAGGCTGCTCAGGATATACGACAAGTTCATGGATGCGCCGGGCGAAGCGCTGCCCGACTGGAAAATCCTTTCGATGGTCGGCATGAAACTCCGGGAGCTTTATCTGGCCGACGGCAATACCGCAATGGCCGACCGTTTCAGCGGGATGGACTGGAAATCGGATGGGGAGGTGTTCCTGGCGGGCGCGCAGGAGTTCGGGGACAACCGGATCCCCGAGACCGGGGAGGCGAAGCTTTCAGCGGAGTGCTACAAGGGGGTCACACACCAGATCCTCAGGTCGCTCGGCAATACCGGCATCCAGACTCCGGTGCGCGTCGATCCTGCAACCGGCAAGCTTGTCGGCACCAAGCGGCGGTTTACCTACAGCTTCTCGACAAAAGACGGGCTCTTCAAATGGTACGGCACCGATCCATGGACCGGGTATCCGCCCGAAGTCGCCAAATACGTGGACAACCCGAACTATCCCTTCTGGTTCACCACCGGGCGTTCCCAGCTCGTCTGGCAGACGATGTACCATGACCGGTATCTCCCGGAAAAGTCCTATGCGCTGCCGTTGCCGTACATCGAAGTGAATCCCGAGGATGCGGCACGTCTCGGCATCAGGAGCGGCGACATGGTCGAAGTGTACAACGACGAGGGCAGCAGCGTCGCACTCGTCTACGTCAACGATGCCTGCAGGCTCGGCCTCGTTTTCGGAATCATGTACCATGCGAAAGGAACCATGAACCACCTGACCTCATCCTACACCGACCCGAAAACCACGATTCCATGGTACAAGGGCACCAGGGTGGCCATAAGGCCATACCGTGGAACAGCCGATGAGGCGATCAAAAAGGCCAGCTTCCTGCCGAACAATGACGTAGGCACCTGACACTCGTCGGCGGCTTCGACCGGTGCCGGATTCCGGCTTTCAGCAGCCCACCCGGAGGCAATGCTGAAGATCATGCTCCGGCACCGGACTTTTTTTGTGACCAGCGGCGCTGCTATCCGGGGTAGGGTATCCTGCGTTCATTGTTCGCGCACGATGCGGTGCCTGTGCATCGTCGAGGTGCGGCAGATGCGGGGAAGGTTGGCGACGGTGCCCTCCAGCTTGTCGTAGGGGAAGGCGAGGAGCAGGTCATCCGGCTCCATGGCGAGCCCCGCGTTGCCGCCCGTATCGCCGAGGGTGAAGGTCGGCCTGCCGCTCTTGACGACGTAGCTCGACACCATCTCGCAGGTCGATCCCCCCGCGATGCCGTGGATCATCTCGCCCGTCTCGAAGCCGTACGCGCGCATGAGGTCCTGCCCCTGATATGGCTTGCAGACGATCAGCACCACGTCCGGCCGGAGCGCCCCCTCATCCATCCTTGCGAGCGGCCCGACGACCTGCGCCGCGAACTCCCCGTCCTCGAACGGCATGGTCGCCTCCATCGAACAGCGGAGCGCCTGCATCGACCCGAACAGCTTCCCGTCGCCGATCATGAACTTCTCCGCCATCTCGAGGGGCAGCAGGGTCCCGAAGCCGGCTGAGATCGCCCCGCCGCCGCAAAGCTGGTGGGCCTTGGTCGTGTAGAACGGCCCCGCCCCCCTGAGGCAGTCTCCCCACATCGCGCAGAGGAACGACTTCGGCTTCTCCTCACCAGACGACGCGCCGAACTCCCTGACACCTTCAGGCAGGCCGTCGAGCGATTTCACGAACTTGACGGCGATCGGCGCGTACGCCAGCCCTTCACTTTCGACGAGCGTCCGGGAGAGTTGTTCAGGTGTCATGGTACTCTATTTGGATGTTTGGCGGATGTTCAGTGCACCGAGCAGGAGATGCAGGGGTCGTAGGAGCGGACGAGCTTGACGCAGAGCAGCTCGGTCTCCTGTTCGCTACGGCCTTCGGCGAGGGCCTGTCCGGCGAGGGCGCGGAGGTCGAAGTGGATGTTGGCGTTGTTCTGCGTGGTGGGGATGATGCAGTCGGCCTTGACCACTTTCCCTTTTTCGTCGGTCTCCATGTGGTGGTAGAGGATCCCCCTGGGGGCCTCGACGGCGCCGGTGGCGGCGCCGGCCCTGGGCTTCCAGCTGGCACGGAGGTCGGTAAGCCCTGCGTCGAGGAGGCGGTCGACCAGGCGGGCGGCATCTTCGACGATGTGGTGGCACTCGACGAGCTGGGCGACGTTGTTCATGAAGGGGTTGTGGCAGACCGGCTCGAGGCCGAATGCGGACGCGGCGGCCCTGGCGTTCGGGTGCAGCAGGTCGGCGTTGTTGTTGAACCTGGCGAGCGCCCCTGCGGCCGACGACTCCCGGCTGAGCCGGGTGAACTTGGTAGTCGAGAAGTCGTTCAGGTACTCGTTGGTCATCTGCAGGTAGTCGTTCTCCTCCTTTACGACGCCGTCGGTGGAGACGAGGTCGCCGCCGATGTAGGGGTAGCTCACGCTGTCCCGGAGGGAGATGAACTCGGTTTCACGGACGAACTGCGGGATCTCGAGGGTGCCGAAGAAGTCGGTGGCGAGGGCGAGCGCGGCGCGCCGTTCGGCGATGAGCGCCTTGAGCCGCAGGAGCTGCGCTTTCGACGGCGGCCGGGTGACGCCGCCGAGGGCGAGGCTGACGGGGTGCGTGGCGCGGCCGGTGGTGGCGATGCTCAGCTCGTTGCCGAGCTCCTTGAGCTGGAGTCCAGCCTTGACGATGTCGGGGTGCGACTGCATGAGGGGCACGACGCTCGGCACGCCGAGGAAGTCGGGGGCGGCGAGGAAGAAGAGGTGCAGGGCATGGCTCTGCAGGGTTTCGCCGTGCATGGCGAGCGACCGGATGAGCCGGGCCTCTTCGGGCGGCTCGATCCCCATGGCGCGTTCGAGGGCGCGGATGCTGGCCAGCGAGTGGCTGATGGAGCAGATGCCACAGATGCGCGAGGTGAGGAACGGTACCCGTTCGGCGCCCATCCCCTTGAGCATGGCTTCGAAGAAGCGGGGCGTTTCGACGACGGCCCACTGCGCCTCCCGCAACTGCCCGTCGCGCACCGAGATGTGGATGTTGCCATGCCCCTCGACCCTCGAGAGGTGGTGGAGGTCGATGTCGAAGTCAACTTTCTTCATGGCCGAGTTGGTCTGCGAAACCGTTGTAGAATCGGAGTTTTTCGAGCATCTCCTCCGTGCTGAGCCCGTTGTCCCGCACCAGGTCGGTGAAGGAGCGGAAGTTGAGGTCGTCGGCCGGGCCGCGGCAGCCGAGGCAGGCGCTTTTGCCGCTCGGGCAGACGGCGTCGCAGCCTGCACGGGTGATGGGGCCGAGGCAGACCTCGCCGAGGTCGAAGAGGCAGGTGTTGAGGCGCTGCTTGCACTCGACGCAGACCGGGTAGCGCGGCAGGGTGGGAAGCGAGCGGTTGACCAGGCTGACCACGACCCGCTCGACCTCCTCCTTGGAGACGGGGCAGCCGGGGATCGAGAAGTCCACCTTGACGATATCGGCGATACGGGTCGAGGGCATCGTCTCCACCTTCTTGCCGTCGTAGACCTCCCGGACCACCTCCTCCTGCGGCAGGCGGTTCTTCAGGCTGTTGACCCCGCCGAAGCAGGCGCAGGTGCCGTAGGCGACGAGCACCTTCGCGGTGGCGCGGATCTTCCTGAGCCTTTCGACCTCGTCGCTCCGGGTGATGCTCCCTTCGACGAGCGCGATATCGTAGTCGTCGTGCCTCTCCGAGGAGATCTCGCGGAAGTTGCGGATATCGACCAGCGCGAGGAATTCGGGCAGGGTCGACTCCTTGTTGGCCAGCTGCAGCTGGCACCCTTCGCAGCAGGTGAAGTCGAACGATCCGACCCTGACCTTGCTCCTTTCGAAACCGAGGTGTTTCATCGTCGTCCCCCCTAGATCGCTTCCTTGAGGTTGATGACCGACCAGTAGTCGAACACCGGCCCGTCGAGGCAGGTGAAGGTTGAGCCCACCATGCAGCGGCAGCACTTGCCCATGCCGCAGTGCATGCGCCGTTCGAGCGACACGAACATCCGGTTCATCGGGATGCCGATGCCGTCGAGGTGGCTGCAGGCGAACTTGAACATGAGCGGCGGCCCGCAGACGATCGCCCAGGTGTTCTCCGGGTCGATCGCGATGTCGTCGAGCAGCGCGGTGATCATGCCGGTACGTCCTTTCCAGTTTTCGTCAGGCCGCTCGACGATGGCGTGCAGGTCGATATGGCTGACGGTCTTCCACTCATCGAACTGGTAGGTGAAAAGCAGCTCTGAAGGCTGCTTGGCTCCGTAGAGGAACCGGACGTCGCGGTAGTGGTCACGGTGGTCGTTGATCCAGTAGAGCGGTGCGCGCAGGGGGGCGATGCCGAGCCCGCCGGCCACCAGCAGCACGTCTCCCCCCTGCATGGACTCCATCGGGAAGGAGGTGCCGAAGGGCCCGCGTATGGAGACGAGCGCTCCGGGCTGCGCTTCGAAGAGTGCGGAGGTGACGTGGCCGGCCTGCCTGATGCAGAGCTCGATGAACTCGCGGTTGCTGGTCGAGCTGGAGATCGAGATGGGTGCTTCGCCGTAGCCGGGCACCTCGAGCATGAGGAACTGGCCGGGGCGGAACCTGAAGAGCTCCCGCTCGGCCGGATCGACGATGCGCAGCTGGAACAGGCGCTCGTGGACCGAGAGCGGCACGATGTTGGTGATCCGGCACTTGTAGCCCCGGTCGGTGATCATCACCTCGGACTTCTGGCGGAAGTCCGGCGGCCGGTGCGCGAAGGGCTCCCGGTTCAGGTCCTGTTCGGGGAGGGTGAATCGCCCGTCTTGCATGTTTCTCTCTCCAGTCTGAGGTCGTTGATGACATCCTTCGGGTTGATGCCGGCCAGGCAGGCCCGCCCGCAGCGGTTGCAGCCGACGCAGATCTGCTGGTTGTCGTTGGCCGAGAAGCCGCGGTAGTGGTGGTAGTAGCGGTACTTGAGCCGGTCGCCGTTCCTTGGCCTGAAGTTGTGCCCTCCGGCCACCTCGGCGAAGTCCACCAGGTTGCAGGAGTAGAGGCGGTTGTGGCGCGACGACCCCTTGAGGTCGATATCGAAATTCTCCTCGACGCTGTAGCAGTAACAGGTCGGGCAGACCATGGCGCAGGTGCCGCAGTTGAGGCACTTGTCGCCCCACTTCTCCCAGATGGGCGAGTCGAACTCGATGTCGAGGAAAAGCGGCAGGCCGGTCACCTCGATGTTGGTCAGGAAGCTCTGCTTGATGAGCTTCCTGCGCTCGATGAGCAGGCAGTCGTCCTCCGGGGTCGGGTTCCTGAGCTCGAACTCCTTGAGGAAGGTGAAGGCTTTCGAGGAGTTGATCGAAAGGTAGTAGCTGTCGCCGATATCGGAGCAGAAGAGGTTGAATCCGTGGCTGACGGTGTGCCGGTTCATCGACTTGCAGAAGCAGTCGGGCAGCGGCAGGTGGTCCATGCCGATGATGAAGGTGTTCCGCCGGCGCGCCAGGTAATAGGGCGACGGGTAGGGGCCGCGCAGCATGACGTCGTCGAGGATGTTGACCGCGCTGATGTCGCAGGGCCTGAGCCCGAAGAGCAGCGTCGGCGGTGCCTCGTACCGGATATGCTGCTCCCAGTTGTCCTGTTCGTCGAAGGAGAAGTGGGAGAGCTCCTCGCGGAAGGGGAGGAAGAACTGCTTGGCCGAGAAGTGGGTGGCGGTGTAGTCGAAGGCGATCTCGTCGGCGGAGGCGACAGGCATGAATTTGTAGATCGGCTCGCCGTTGCGGTCGCTGTCGACCCGCCTCGGGCCGTAGGCGTTGTTCGCCTTGACGATGGCGTCGATGAATGCGGTGAATTCGCTCTTCGAAATGACCTTGTAGATCATGTCCTTCTCCTGTTGGTCAGGTGCGTGGTTCGAGCGACAGCAGGGTGCCCGGGGCGTGCGGGCAGTGCCGGGCAGTGCCCGGCATGGGGGGGCATCAGTTGAAATGTACGTAAAAGTTGAGGTTGTGAGCCAATGGAGGCGTCACTTTTTCTCCAGGACGTAGACCTTGTCGTTCCTCCTGACCCGGCCGCACCGGACCGTGAAGGTCTCACCCTGGGCGATCCGTCCGGCGGGGGCGTCGTCGAGGCGGAATTCTCCATCGGAAACGGTGACCAGCCCGGTAGCCGGCCCCTGGATGGAGAGGGTTGCTCCCGCCGCCACTCCTTGCGAGTGGACGAGGATCTCCGCCACGCCCGCTTTCGGGAAGTACTTCCTCACGATGCCCAGGTAGGCTTTGGTCTCGGTAGCCGCCGAGCCGTGGTGGCGCGCCCAGTCGCCGGCGGGGCGGCCGAAGTAGAAGCCGTTCGAGAAGCCGCGGTTGTAGACCCTCGCCAGCTCCGCTTCGAGTCCGGCCGAGAGCTCCCGGTAGGCTGCTTCGAACCCTTCGCCACCACGGTGCTCCGCGATGAAGTCGATGGCCCGCCGGTAGGCTGCCGTGGCGGTCGCCACGTACTCCGGGCTGCGGTTGCGCCCCTCGATCTTGAAGGCGCCGATGCCGGCGTCGACGAGGCGGTCGAGGAAGGCGATGGTGCAGAGGTCCTTCGGGCTCATGACGTAGTCGCTGCCGAGTTCGAGTTCGAACCCCTCCTCGGCGTCGGTGACGGCGTAGGAGCGCCGGCAGGGCTGCACGCACTCGCCGCGGTTGGCCGAGCGGCCGAAGAGCTCCTGCGAGATGAAGCAGCGCCCCGAGACGGCGACGCACATCGCGCCGTGCGCGAAGCACTCGATCGTGACCGGCAGGCGCTCCTCCCCGATACGGGCGGCGATGGCGGCCGCCTGGCCGAGGTCGAGCTCACGGGCCAGCACCACCATTTTCGCGCCGAGCGAGGCGTAGAAACGCAGCGACTCGAAGTTGCTGACGGAGGCCTGCGTGGAGAGGTGGATCGGCATTCCGTGGCGCCGGCAGGCGTCGATGACCGCGAGGTCCCAGCAGATCACCGCGTCCAGCCCTGCTTTCCGGGCTGCGGCGACCACGCCGTCCACCATCTCCAGTTCCCGGTCGTAGACCACCGAGTTCAGGGCGAGGTACGCCTTGGCCCCGTGGCTCCGGCAGAGGCGCGCGATGCCGCCGAAGTCTCCCGGGCCGAAACCCTTGCTCGCGGCCCGCATGTTGAGGCCGTCGGCGCCGAAGTAGACCGCGTCGGCCCCGGCGTCGAGGGCGGCGCGCATGGAGGTCCACTCCCCGGCGGGGGAGATGAGTTCGGGCTTGTGCGGCGGTGTGGGCATGTTCCTGATCAGGGCACCTCGAAAAACTTGTCCCGCGAGTCATTTGCTGCGTTGGGCGGTGCTCGAAATCCTCATGTACATCGCGTACACTCCGGGTTCTGCGCACCGTCCGCCTTGCCCTTGACTCGCTCACGACACTTTTTCGAGGTGCTGATTAATTCGTTATACTTATGCAAAAATAACCAGCCATCCGACAATACCATGAACGAACGACTGGCCGCCGGACTTCTCGCCGGCCTCTCCATCGCCCTGATCGCGGCCGAATCCGCGACGGCCGCACTTGTCGGTTTCGATCCCGGGGTCATCCTCTTCTGGTTCGCCCTGTATGTCGGGGGCGCCGGCCTGCTCTTCTCCCTGAAGGGGCTCTCCGGTGACGGGAAGGGGCGGATCGAGAGTGTCTCGGAGCGACGGGCGAGGGCCAAGCACGGCGACGGCGGCATCCTCGAAGGGTACGATGTCGACGAGGAGTTCCTGGGCCGGGGGATCCGGACGCAGAAGCCTTCGCCTGCAGCCGGGCGGAGGGTCGACGATGGCGAACTCAGGGAGGTCATCGCCTCCTCTGCCGGCATGGCCGGCGGGCTTGCCGCTCTTCGCGGGACGGTCTCCGGAATGGACGACGCCTCGTTCGCCGCCATGGTCCGGAAGCTCGGGCTCTCGGGGGTCTCCAGGGAGCGGGCGCTTGCTGCCGTCGAGGAGCTCCTGGCTGCGGAGGCGGGAGGGCAGGCCGGGCAACCGGTTCCTCCGCTGCGGATCTCGATGGACAAGGAGACCTTCGACGACTACATCCGCCGCTGCATGACCGATGGCGAGACCTGCATCGATGACGATGGGAAGGCTGGAGACTGTTTCTCCATCGGCCTCGATGCGGATGGGCTCTCACGGATGCCGGGGACGCCGCCGGCCACCTTTTCCCACTCGCCCGAAGCGGTCAAGGCGAATCGTCCGGGAGGCCTGGGCTCATGAGCATCGCCGTACCACCCCTGAGCAGGGCCATGCTCACCCGGTTCGCCAAGCTCACGCAGAAGAAGTATCGCGACCGTGAGGGGCTCTTCCTCGCCGAAGGGCTGCGGACCGTGCGGGAGCTGATCGACAGCCTGCCTGAGCCGGATATGCTGGTCGCGCTCATTATCGACGAGTACGCCTCCGACGCCCTGCGCTGGTTCGGCGGCTTCCGCGGAAAGCTCTTCCGCGCCGACCGGGAGGTGTGCGCCCGCCTTGCCCAGACCTCCAGCTCCCAGGGGGTCTTCGGGGTCTTCAGGAAGCAGGCAGGCGACCGTTTCGCGCCCGGCAGGCGCTCGCTGGTCGTCGCGCTCGACGACGTGCAGGATCCCGGCAACGCCGGCACCATCCTCCGTACCGCCGCATGGTTCGGCGCCGATGCGGTGATCTGCGGCCAGGGCACGGCCGACCTTTACAACGCGAAGGTGGTCCGTTCGAGCGCCGGGAGCATCTACGCGGTGCGCCACTACGAGGTGCCGGATCTCGCAGACGAGCTCCAGCGCCTGCAGGAGGAGGGGTTCATGGTGGCAGCAGCTTCACTCGACGGGCGGGACTACCGGAACTGCGGCGAGTGGCCCGACCGCAGGGTGCTGGTCATCGGCAACGAAGCCAACGGCATCGGCCGGGAGGTGCTCGCCATCGCGGACCGCCTGGTGCTGATCCCCCACGCAGGAGAGCGCCCCAACGTCGAGTCCCTGAACGCCTCGGTCTCGGCAGCGATCCTGATGGCCGGCCTCGCGTTCGTGTGAAGAAGGAAGAGGAAGGGACTAAAGGGACCCAAGGGACAGCAGGGACAAGATCTTGAAGGGTTCATAAGCCCTATTCGTCCTATCCGTCCCATTTGCCCTATAAGACTTGTAAGACCCATAGGACTTATAGGACTTATGGGACGTATAGGGCCTATGGGGAGTCAGGATCACCCTCACGAAACCATTCCGTTCCCGCTGATGTTCCCGTTGATGTCCCCTGTCCACGATTCCTTGGGAGGCGGAGATGATCAGGACCGCAGCTGTCGCTTTCGCCACCTTCCTCGCCACGGTGGGGCCGCTCGACCTTGCGGCGCTGCTCGCCGCCCTGACGCCCTACCATGCCGAGCCGGAGCGTCGATCTGTGGCCTTCAAGGCGGTCTCCATCGCCGCAGGCATCCTGCTGGTGTTCGCCTTCGGGGGCAACGCCCTGCTCGCTTACCTCGGCATATCGCTGGCCGCGCTCAGGATTTCGGGCGGCATCCTGCTGCTGGTCATGGCCATCGGCATGGTGTTCGGGGAGGCCGCCGGTTCCCGAAAGCCCTCGGGGGAGGAGGCCGTCGAGGCGATGCAGCGGCCGGATATATCGGTCTTCCCGATGGCGACACCGCTGATCGCCGGTCCCGCGACCATCGGTGCCTCGATCCTGCTGATGGCCGAAACCCGAGGCGAGCTCTTGCTGCAGGCGGCGGTCGTCGCCGCCCTGTTCGCGGTGCTCCTTGTCACGCTGCTCCTGCTGCTGGCGGCATCGGCCGTACAGCGCATCCTCGGCGTCACCGGCCTGCACGTCGTGAGCCGTACGATCGGCGTGGTGCTTGCGGCGCTTGCCGTGCAGTTCATGCTGGACGGCCTGCTGCAGAGCAGGCTGCTTAATTGATTAATGGGCAGGCTGCGATCTGTCGAACAGTTCTTCTTCAGGAACCCCACGCCGCTGTCGGTCAGGCACCTTCCGGC
The DNA here is from genome assembly GCA_900299075.1 of Chlorobi bacterium Chlorobi_1. GTDB lineage: Bacteria > Bacteroidota > Chlorobiia > Chlorobiales > Chlorobiaceae > Chlorobaculum. The sequence continues at coordinate 174 of OMIK01000031.1, read as the reverse complement.
ACCCGGCATCGCCGGGGTGGTGTCGGCATGGGAGGGCACGCCTCCTGGATCCGGGCTCCAGCCTGAGCGAGGCTTCAGCGGACCACCAGCACGGGGTAGTCGATGACGTCGACCAGTTCGGCAAGGATCCCGTCCGGAAGGTTCGTCCGGTCGCCCAGCACCAGCAGTCCCGAG
>OMIK01000030.1 GCA_900299075.1 Chlorobi bacterium Chlorobi_1 | reverse complement strand
TTCCCCGGGAGCGCCGCATTTCCCTGGGAGCGCCGAACTCCAGTTCGGCATTTCAAAAACCCCGGACACGCCAACTGCTTCGTGCCTGGCATGATACTCCCGGTGCTGATTCTCCCTCTTAAAAGAAGAAAAAAATGCCGGGCTGGAGCCCGGAGCTCCCAGCAAGACCCCGGGAGCTCCGCATTCCCCGGGAGCTCCGCATTTCCCTGGGAGCGCCGCATTTCCCCGGGAGCGCCGAACTCCAGTTCGGCAGTCCAAAAACCCCGGACACTCCAACTGCTTCGTGCCTGGCATGATAGTCGCGGTGCTGATTCTCCCTCTTAAAAGGAGAAAAAGATGCCGGGCTGGAGCCCGGCGCTCCCGGGATAAAAAGGGTTCTTCGCAGAATTTCGTGGTAAAGCAGGGCAACAGTTACCGATCTGCCGCGCCAACCGGGCCACTTCCGGCGATCCGGCAACAGACGGCCCTATCCAGCCTTGCATGCCGGCATGACGCTCTTGTGGCCGTTACTCGGTACCCGATTCAAGCCGTTACCACGAAAATCTACCAAGAGCAAAAAAACAAAAGGCTGTCCCGATTTTGCTTTCGAGACAGCCTCTGATGAAATATCCGGATGGAAACGGTCCGTCAGGCCAGCGTCAGGTCGATGGTGCGCCGGGTCATGTCGACCTCGTGCACGGTCACCTTCACGCGCTGCCCGATCTGCAGGCGGCGTTTCCTGCGCTTGCCGACCAGCGAGTAGGTCGACTCGTCGTACTCGTAGTAGTCGTCTTTCAGGTTGCGCATGTGCACCAGCCCCTCGATGGCGAAATCGACCATCCTGACGTAGATGCCGTACTCGGTCGCCCCGGAGATCACCCCCTGGTAGACCTTGCCGATATGGGTGGACATGTACTCGACCTGCTTGAGCTTCACCGACTCGCGCTCCGCCTCGACGGCAACCTTCTCGCGCTCGTTCGAGACCTGGCAGACGGCGGCGATGCGCCCGGCGATCTCGGAAAGGCGCTTCGGCGAGACCTTCTTGCGGCTCTTGCGCGCGTTCTCGTACTCGAAGAGCAGGCGGTGCACGATGAGGTCGGGGTAGCGCCTGATCGGGGAGGTGAAGTGGGTGTAGTGCTCGAAGCCGAGGCCGAAGTGGCCGACGTTGTCGCCGGTGTAGACCGCCTTGGACATGGAGCGCAGCACCAGCTCGTTCACCAGGAACTCGACGTTGGTACCGTGCACCTTCTGGAGCAGTTCGCGCAGCGACCTGGAGGAGATCGTCGCGCTCTCCTTGCCCTTGCGGTCGAGCTTCAGGTCGTAGCCGATCTTCCTCACGAAGTTGGCGAGGACCTGGACCTTCTCCATCTGCGGTGCGCCGTGGATACGGTAGATTACCGGATGGGGCGCCTTGTCGTTCTCGGCAAAGGTCGCCGTCAGGTACTCCGCAACCTTGCGGTTCGCCAGCAGCATGAACTCCTCGATGAGGCGGTGGCTGCCGAGGCGCTCCTTCTTGATCACCTCGATCGGCTCACCCTTGCTGCCGAGCTTGAAGCGCACCTCCTCGGTCTCGAAATCGAGCCCGCCGTGGGCGAAGCGCTGCTCGCGCAGGGCGGTGCTGATGCTGTCGAGCAGCTTCAGCTCCTTGGCGTAGTCACCCTTGCCCGACGTCAGGATCCCCTCGACATCCTCGTAGGTGAAGCGGCGCTTGGAGTGGATGACCGTCTTGCTGAACTCGTGCTTCGTCACCTCGCCGGCGGCGTTCAGGGTGAAGAAGATGGAGAAGGCCATGCGGTCCACACCGGGGTTGAGGCTGCAGACGGTCTCGGAGAGGCGGGAGGGCAGCATCGGGATGACACGGTCGACCAGGTAGACCGAGGTGGCGCGCTTGAGCGCCTCCTTGTCGAGGTCGGAGTTCTCCGGTACGTAGTGCGAGACGTCGGCGATGTGCACGCCGACCCTGTAGAGCCCCTTGGGCAGCTTCTCGATCGACAGCGCGTCGTCGAAGTCCTTCGCGTCGACCGGGTCGATGGTGAAGACCACCTTGTCGCGGATGTCGAGGCGACCCTCGAGGTCGGCCTCCGTGATCTCCTCGCGGACGCCCGAGGCGAACTTGAGGATCTTCTCGTCGAAGGTCTCGTCGATGCCGAGCCCCCTGGCGATGGCGCTCACCTCGACCGCGGACTCCCCTGCCGCGCCGATGATCTCGATAACCTTTGCCTGGACGGTACCGTTCTTCAGGAACTCGAGGTTGCCGACGAGCACCTTGTCACCTGCCTTCGCCTTGCCTGCGGCCTTGATCGGCACGTGGATCACGGGAATGACCTTGCGCTGGTCGGGCTTGAGCAGGAACCGGCGGTTCTCGCGATGCAGGGTGCCGACGATGGTGGTCAGCCTGCGGGTAACCACGGAGGTGATGATCCCCTCGCAGCGCTGGTGCGGGGACTGCCTTGAAACGTAGGTCTCCGGGACCTTGGTCACCAGCACCTCGACCTCGTCGCCGTGCAGGGACTCGCCGAGGTTGTCGGCGCTGATGAAGACGTCGTCGTCGAAGCCCTCGACATTGACGAATCCATAGCCGTTCGGATGGGTGATGAGCTTGCCGGTGTAGCTCTTGTCGACCTTGTAGCGCTCCTTGGCGGGATCGGCGAAAGGCTTTTCCTGGACCAGGTGCTCCTCATAGGTGTCCGCCTCGAATCCGGCCCAGCCGTAGCAGCGGTCGGAGTCCTTGTCCACCACGCCGTCCTCCTGCAGCTTGTGCAGGACGTACCAGAAGCCGGGCAGCTGCCGCGACTCGCCATACCCCATGCGCTTGGCCAGTTCGACCGAGCGGAAGCGCTCGCCGTCGTGATCGGTCAGGAAGGTGATGATCTCGGCGGCAAGGGAGCTCTCGCCACGTTTGAAAAGGAATTCGTTGATCAGGATATGATCGTTCGCCCGTACTTTCTCGGCGCCCTGCTGGCTGGCCGGCCTGTTTCTCTTTCTTTTCGGGGACCTCGGATTGGAACTCTTGCGTTGTCTTGCCACTCAGATGCTGTTGAATAGGTTACGTGTCAATCATGGCCATCCGCCCGGATTGCGGCATTGCCAAAAGGGCGTACTCTCACCAGTACAAACTGCAATTTACGAACTTTTCCCGTGATTGCCGCCACTAATCGTCATTCCCTGCGACCCTCGCCGGATTGGCATAGAGGGAAAAATCCCCTCCAGACTCAAGCAGCCGCCAGCAGCGGAGGACACGCATGGTCGCTTCCGAGCCGAACTTCCCCTGCAGGTCGGGGCGTGGAGAGGCGTTATGGTAGACGATGGCATAGTCCACAGCCGAGTCGAGGCGCGCGGCGACCGCCTGACGGTAGGGCCCCACCTCCGTATTCAGCGCCCAGTCGATACCGAGGGGGTTCGGAGTACCCGAAACAAGATGCGCGAAGGTGACATCCGGCAACACGACCCAGGGGTGGCCGTCCAGCCGCCCGACCGTCCGCATGAGCTCCGAATAGAGCCCGTACTGCTCTGGCGTGCCCCTGATCCCCCTGAGCGCAGGGCTGACCCGACCCATCTCCGCCGTGATCGAGCTCCGCCTGACGGGCCCTTCGAGCGAGTAGAAAAGGCCATGCCCGATCCAGAAGATCGCAAGGGTGGCCGGGAGCAGCGCCAGGGAGGCCAGGCGCAGCGCCGCCGAGCGGCGGCACCAGGGCTCGAGGGCGGCGGCGACCGCTATCACCGTGGGCGCCGAGTAGAGCACCGGGGTCAGGTATCCCCACGAGATCGAGGCGCACCAGGCGATACCGTGCATCGCGGCCACCAGCAGCCACGACTCCGCCCTCGTCCGGGCAAGCATGATGAGGCTTCCAAGCAGCGAAGCGACAAAGAGCGAATTGAACAGCTCGAGCGGCTGGTACGAATCCGACGCGGCAAGGTAGAAGCGGGCAAGGCCGCCAAGGAGCATGCCGACGGCGGCGACAAGGCCTGCTGCGGGCAGCACGCCTCCCCGCTCCCCGCGCAGCAGAGCGAGCGGCAGCAGCGCCAGCAGCGGCCAGGCTGAAAGGCGGTAATCCTCGTGGAGAAGGCTTCGCAGGTAGTTCCCGAATCCGGCGTAGAGCAGGTCAGTGCCGGTGGTCTGGGCGGAGATCGCCGTCCAGAACATCCCCACCGAAGCGAAGCGTCCGAGGACGAGGAAAAAGAGCAGGGCGGAGCCGGCAAGGGAGAGCGCGTAGATCACCACCGGAAGCCACCGGCGCCCCCGCACCGCCACCAGGAGGAGCAGCATCGCCGGGACCAGGAGGAAGGGCTGCTTCGATCCGGCGGCAAGCACCCCGCAAAGGGCGGCGGGGGCCAGGAGCGCCCGGTTCTTGTTGAGGCCCGCCTCCATGAAGTAGAGGGCGAGGACGGAGAAGAAGATGCCGTCGATGGTGTGCCAGGCCATCGGCGGGAAGACATGGGCGGAGAGGACGAAGGATGCCGTGGCGGCCATGGCGGCCACTCCCCCCGTCCAGGAGAACACACGCCGCGCTATCAGGGCCGACAGCGCACTGGAGAGCGCGAGCTGCAGGAAGACGAAAAGGCGGTCGACCAGCACCGGCGCAAGCGAGAAGGGCCGGAAGAAGACGAATGCGTGCAGGATGGGCGAAACAGGAGGGCGGACGTAGACCACATGCCCGTAGAGGGAGGCGCCATGGAAAATCTGGTGCGAGAGCCCAAGGATGAAGCCGGTGTCGTTGTTGTCGATCCCGAAAGGCGCGTAGGCCGTGCAGTAGAACGAGACCACAAGGGCGAACACCACCCAGGGCAGCGGTGATGGCACGATCATTCTTTTGCCGAACGACAACCTTTCCAAACGGAATGGGATTCAGGATAAAACAGCCGTTTGCCCGGCCAGGGCCAAGTCGCCGCGGCCGACAGCCAAATATAACAAACCTCGTCAAAGCAGACGCTTCGTGGAGAAGAAGCCGTCAATGAGCTGCCTGGCGTCGACCATATCCTGCGGCCTGCCGGCGGCAAGCTTGGCTTCGATGAGGTGGCGGCGGCTGAGGAAGAAGAAGCGGACGCCGCCGAACGACACCGACTCCCGTTCCTGCCAGGCCTCCTCGAAAGAGATGCCGCGAGGGTTCGCCATGTCGTCGATACGGAGCGGCGGGCGCCCCATCTGGTAGAAGGATCCCGGCTGTGCGAAATCGTCAGCCGTGAGGCACGCCAGCGGAGCGCCGTAAGCCCTCAGGATTGCAAAGAGGCGCCGTGCGTTCGCCGCATTCCTGTCCATCCATATGTCGATGTTCCGGGTGTAGCGAGCCCCCGAATACCACATCACCGCACACCCTCCGGAGATCAGATACCTGACGCCATGGCTTGAGAACATGCCGAACAACTCCCTCACCTCCTCCGTTGCGAAAATCGTCTGGCTGAAATCTTTCATACAGCTCGTCGCGGTTCGACCGGAAGGGCCGGGACACGGGGCATGCCTGAACGTACTCCCGGTTTCGTGAATGGAAACAGTGGACGAAAGCGACTGGGGCACGAACGCCGGCCGTGGGGTTACGAACGCCGGTACCGGTCAGTAAAAAACCAGATGGTCCGATTCGCTCAGCCGCCCCGCCTTTGCCAGCCGCCCCCCTTTCCTCAAGGCGAAGCCCAGGGCCAGGACAGGGACGATCAGGCCAAGCAGGGGAACGATGCCCACAACATATCTCTTCTTCATAATCAAACAGGGTAATCGATCGCTCTTATGGAAGTCTCCTTTATGGTGCCGGCAACCCAGCCGACAGTCCAAGCAGTTCAGGCAATCGCCATGCCAACCCGGTCCTCAGACAGGAAATAATCGATAACCAACTATCGAATAATCAGTTGCACCTATCGCAAGATGTCGCCGGCCAACATCGGCGACGTCTCACGATGAGAAGCACCTGCCGGGAAATGAGAGACCCCGGCAGGTTTTCGCCAACCTTGCAGCGACACGGTCCGTCGTTGCCTAGAATTCGATAAACAGCACGTTTCAGCCTACCCGAACAGACATGCGCACGCTCAGGATCCTTATCGTCGACGACGAGGCGAACATCCGGAAAACCCTCTCCGTCTTCATGGAATCCGGCGGCCACAAGGTCAGATCGGTAGAGTGCTTCCGTGGCGCACTCGAAGCGGCCCGCACCAGCCGATTCGCCCTCGCCTTTGTCGACCTCCCCCTGGGCAACGAGAGCGGCCTTGACCTCTTGCAGCCCCTGCTGCGCGCTGCCCCTGGATGAAGATCGTGGTCATCACCGCCTACGCCTCTATCGACACGGCCGTCGAGGCGATGAAGCGCGGGGCCTCCGACTACCTGACCCAGCCGTCCCCCCCCCCACCTCGAACTGGTGACCGGCCATGCAGAAAACGCTCGACATGGCTTCGCAGGTCGCCGCCTCCGAGGCGCTCATCCTGCTGCAGGGACAATCCCGGCAACATCAGGGAGCTGCGCAACGTGGTCGAACGGGCGGTGATCATCGGCATCGGCCAGGCGACGCTGTGGCGGAAACACAAGCAGCTCGGGCGTTAACACCCCCTTCTCCCGAAAGGGTTTGCATGGTGCAATGCCGACCCAGGCCTACCTTGCACCATGCAACCGCCGACCTCCCGCCTCGCCATACCAGCACCTGTCAACACCCCGGAAAACAACCATTCCCTGAGGAGCACCGCCACTGGCACGGTTTTTGAAATTTCTTTTTTCATGGCAAAAGGGGGCTGGCTTGCACCGACATACCTCTCCCCCGCTTGGCGAAACGAAAAACGGAGGCGACATGGCACAGGAAAAGTTCATCATCGGATGGGACGGCAACGCCTCTCCGCCGCGATGGCAGGTCGACCTGCTGATCAGCGACGACGATGGCGAACGACGCCTCCCCAGTTCTGCAATCCCCGGATTCCCGGTCGATATCGACGGCTTCGGCCCCATGGAGGAGGATCTCCTCATCGATGCCATCAAGGCATCGTTTCCGGAAGCACAGGTGAACATGAAGTTCTGAAAGGCTTCGAAACCGCGAAACGACCCCGGGCAATTCGTCCTGCAGGATGCAGCGGCATCAGGCATATCGGTGAGCCGAACAGGTGCCTCCCAGTAGGCACCACCAGTTGCCAGCAAACTGCTCAGCCCCGAGGTCGGCCTGGTTTCGGAGAGCGCCCTCCTGATCGATTACGTCCTGACGATCACCATCTCGGTGGCGAGCGGAGCAGACGCCATCTTCAGCTTCCTGCGGGCGCCGTTCCTCCCCTGGAAGCTCTGGTTCGTCGTTGCGGGTGTGGCCATCCTGCTTGTCCTGAACCTCAGGGGAATCAAGGAGGCGGTCATGCCGCTCGTCCCGGCCTTCCTGCTGTTCGTCCTGACCCACCTTGCCGCCATCATCTACACCGTCGGCGCGCACCTTTTGAACGCCGGGGCGGCCTGCCGGTGCTGCACGAACCGAAGATCCAGACCGCCAGGAAAACGATGCGCTGCATGGCCTGGTCGCTCTCCACCACCATGATGGGGCTTATAGCTGCCCACCTCTTCCTCGGCGTCGAAAGCTCCCCCGGCAAGGGTTCGCTGTTCCACTTCACCCTCCCGGCCTGAGCAGGCCTGCGGCTCAGTCGTCGTGCCCGCCGTGACCCTCCTTCCACCCGTGCTCACCCCCGTGTCCGCCTCCGTGCTTTGTGCCGCTTCGATGGCACCGGATGCAGTTCTGGTAATTGCCGATCCCCTCTTCCCTGTGCTCCGAGGCGATCCGTGATGGAG
>OMIK01000029.1 GCA_900299075.1 Chlorobi bacterium Chlorobi_1 | reverse complement strand
GCCGCAGCGGCGAGGTGCTGCAGGGGCACCTGAAACCCTCTGAATGCCCGGCGTTCGGCCGGGAGTGCACGCCAATGACTCCGCTCGGCGCCACCATGGTCTCATCCGAAGGCGCCTGCGCCGCCTATTTCCGCTACCAACGCAACAGAACCGCCTGACCATGCAACCCCTCTGCCCCCTTCCCATCCTCAGCCACGAAACCGTCCAGATGGCCCACGGCGCCGGCGGACGACTCTCGCAGGAGCTCACGGCGCGGATCTTCATGCCGCACCTGCACAACGCGCTTCTCGGCCAGCTCGACGACCAGGCGAAGTTCGAAGTCCCATCGGGGAGGATGGCCTTCTCGACCGACACCTACGTCGTCTCGCCGCTCTTCTTTCCGGGCGGCAACATCGGCGAGCTCGCCGTCAACGGCACGGTCAACGACCTGGCGGTCGGGGGTGCGGTGCCGATGTACCTCGGCGCAGGATTCGTGCTGGAGGAGGGGCTTCCGCTCGCCGAGCTCGAGGAGATCGTGAAAAGCATGGCCGGGTCGGCGCGCAGGGCCGGCGTGCAGATCGTGGCCGGCGACACCAAGGTGGTGCAGCGGGGGCAGTGCGACCGGATCTTCATAAACACCTCCGGAGTAGGGTTCGTCAGGGAAGATGTCGAGGTCTCATGCCGCAACCTCAGATCGGGCGACGCGGTGATCGTCTCGGGCACGATCGGGGACCACGGCATGGCGGTTATGACCACCCGCGAGGGGCTCTCCTTCCAGAGCCGCATCTCCAGCGATACGGCCGCCCTGAACGGCATGATCCATGCGGTGCTCGACGCCGCTCCCGGTGTCCACGCGATGCGCGACCCCACCAGGGGCGGCGTCGCGGCAACGCTCAACGAGCTCGCCTCATCCTCGTCGGTCGGTATCGAACTCGAAGAGTCCGCCGTCCCCGTTCGTGAAGAGGTGCGCGGAGCCGCCGAACTGCTCGGCATCGATCCGCTCACCGTCGCCAACGAGGGGAAGGTACTGGTCATCGTCCCCGCCGCCGAAGCCGATGTGGCGCTTGGCGCCATGCGCTCGCACGAGCACGGCCGGGAGGCGGCGATCATCGGCAGGGTGGTGGCGGAGCACCCCGGCATGGTGGTCATGAGGACCCCTTTCGGCAGCCGGAGGATCGTGGAGATGCCGTTAGGCGAGCAGCTGCCGAGAATTTGTTAGAATGGAAAATTGATAGTTGATAATGGAAATGCACGAGAGGCAAAAACGCCGGTGCAATAATTCAATTATCCATTATCCATTTTCCATTATCAATTAACTCCGATGATCACGCTTGAGGCCTTGAAGAGGGCGGAGGCGTGGTCGCCTTCGCGGAGGGCGAGCTTCGCCGAGCTGGCGAGGGTGATGATGGCCGAAAGGATGTTGCCGTTGCCGATATCGAGGTGGACCTCGCTGTTGACCGCGCCGTCGAGGACGCGCCGGATGGTTCCGGGGATGAGGTTGCTCGCGCTGAGGCTCGTTCCCTCCAGCCCCTTGCCGATGATGACCGAACTCGACTTGATGATCGCGTAGGCACTCATTCCCGTCTTCAAGCCGAGGTTCTCGACCGCTCCGTTCGTGATGACCGAACGGATCCGCTGCCCCCCGGGCAACGCGAGTACCACTTCGGCGTTGACCGCTCCGGCGGCCACCTCCTCGATCGTGCCGGAGAAGACGTTCCGCGCGCTGATGCGCATCGAGATCCTGCGCAGGAAGCGGTAGAGCTCGCCGGTGTCGCCCAGCCGCGTTTCGAGGTTGTCGAGGAACTTCCGGTGCTCCTCCTGCACGATGCGGTACTGTTCGATCACCAGGCGGCCTTCCCGCGTCAGTACCGTGCCACCGCCCCCCTTGCCACCCGTCATCCGGACGACCAGCGGTTTGTCGGAGAGGTTGTTCATCATGTCCACCAGGTGCCAGGCGGTCTTGTAGCTGATGCCGAGCTCCCTGGCCGCGCTGACGATCGAGCCGAGCTCGTCGATCTTTTCGAGGAGGGCGATCCGGTCGCCGCCGAGGAAGCGGTGCTGCGATTTCTGGAACCAGATGGAACCTTCGAGTCCGATGGGGTCTTTAGTCCTCTTCACGATGGGCAGGTCGGTTTGGTGTGGAGCAGCCTCGACAGCAAATATAGCTCCGCAGGCATAAAAAAAGCCGCCCGACGGCTCCAGTTCCGTCGGGCGGCATGGATGAGGGGGCGGGTCAGTTGATCAGGTGATCCTCACAGGCCCCGCCCTCCTCGAGGGCATCCAGGATTTCGTCTACCTTCCCTTCGCTGTCGATCTCCCCGTACCAGAAGTTCTCGGGGTAGACGACCATGACCGGCCCCTTCTCGCAGAGGTTCAGGCAGGCGGTGGCCGAGACGGCGACGTCCGTCATGCCTCGGTCGGAGAGCTCGCTCTCGAGGTAAGGGATGAGGCCGAGGGCCTCCTTCTTGTGGCAGATCCCCTGCGGCGCCCCCTGTGCCCGGAAGCTTGCGCAGACGAAGATGTGGTGTTTCGGTTTGTCCATGATGGTTTGGGTGGTTGGTTTCAAGAATAGGTCGTATGGGGCTTCTGGGACGAACAGGGCCTACAGGCGAAGCGTGAAAAGGCCGT